>JAKFWZ010000053.1 GCA_021731695.1 Candidatus Daviesbacteria bacterium
ACTGCCAGACTTCATCAAAACCGACTCAATACGCCCAATTGCTGCGCAATTGCAAAGGTCGGGGTTTTCTATACGTATGTGATCTGCAAAACATCTCTTCTAGTGCTCAATGTCAGACCTATCAAAGCTAGCTTTAAAAGTTGATGGTTATTAGTTTTAAGTAAGTTGTACAATAAAATTGTGGGGTTTTGTACAAAAAAATCAATGAGAGGTTTTACATTAGTTGAGCTATTAGTAGTTATAGTGATACTTGCTGTTTTGGGGGTTGCCGGTGCAAGCCTTTTTACTAATGTGGTTCAAAGGGCAGATGACTCTAAAAGAAAAGCAGACATAGATGCAATAGCCAGAGCGTATGAGCTTAAATATAATCCGGTATCAGGCACTTATGCTCCGCTTGCGGCTGGGGATTTTATTGATGGGGCAATTCCGAAATTACCTAGCGGAGGATTTGATTATCCTGTTTATGTTAATACTAACAATTACGGTTTTAGAGCCTGTATCGGGGCAACAGGCGGTACCTGCAGCGCACCTGCATCTAATTGTTATTGCAAGCAATCAAATCAGGGGAGCTTTGATCCTAACCCTGCGAACCATACCCTAAGGGTTTCTACCGTGCCCCCTCCTGAAGGTTCCTCTCCTTCCTCAACCCCAACTCCTACCCCAACCCCAACACCAACACCAACTCCAACTCCAACTCCAACTCCAACTCCTACGCCTACACCAACCCCAACCCCAACTCCTACCCCAACACCAACACCGGCACCCACTCCGTCTCCAACCCCTCCTTCATATCTGGCCGGTGTGGTAGGTTACTGGAAGATGAACGAAACGTCATGGACTAACGATTGCACCAGTCTACCAGTTATTGACTCGTCGATATTTTCGAATACTGGAAAATCCTGTCCCGCTTCTACGGGGCCTCTGGGGGGAGCTGCGGGTCGGGCAGGGTTTGGTAATGCCGGAAGTTTTGACGGTATTGATGATTATATTGATCTTGGTAATAGCGCAACCCTAAATCCAACTAATGAACTAACTGTGTCTGCCTGGATCAATACAACTACTACTAGTCAATCCCAATATATAGTTGCCAAGGATAATGCGCCTGGACCAGGAGGTATGCAGTATATGCTTAGAGTACAGGGAACAAATATCAGAATGGGGGTAAAGCTAAATGGGGTAGATGCTTTTATGACTACCCCAGCAGGAACTATTGCAATCAATACCTGGTATCATGTGGTCGGGATATATAACGGATCCCAAATTCAGGTTTATATTAACGGAAATCCGTCAGGAACAGCCGTTTCAGCTTCAGGAACAATGACAGATAATGGTACCAATGTAAGAATTGGCAGAAGACAGGATGCGACACTTCCATTTAAGGGTCTAATTGATAATGTCAGAATCTTTAACAGGGCCTTGACTCCAACTGAAGTGAATCAGCTTTATCTAGGTGAACCAAATTAAAAGCTTGCAATACCTCACCTCGAAACGTTTCAGAATCTTTTACAAAGGTGTATCAATCAATATCAGAGATTGCTTCGCTACGCTCGCAATGACGAATTTGTGTCAAGAAGACTGAATTATTGTCTCGCCTTAACGCATTTGACAACTATCCTATCTAACAGAAGGTCTTGACAATAGACCTATAATAATGTACAATACGCATTCATGTTTAATAAATCGATGTCCTATATTAATGACACAAACACAGCTGCTAAACCAGTTGTTCTTTACAAAACACCTACAGAAAACACCAGAGCTCAAAGATTTGTAGCTGCTGCATTACTTGTTGTTGCAATTGGAACTTTAACTTTACAGGCTAATTGGGTTTACAATGCAAACGCAGAAGGCGCACCAGTAACATCACCTGTAACTAGCGAAGAAAGCCCTTCACCTTCAGCAACTGCTTCACCATCAGCAAGTCCATCAGTAAGTCCAAGCCCTTCAGATAGTCCCGTAACAGCACCTGAAGTTAGCCCGTCACCTACAAATCAACCTTCAAACGGTGGATCTAATGGAGGAAATGGTGGAAACAATAATAACTCAAATAGTAGCGGTCAGGTTAATGCACCAAGTTGTTCGAATGAAGCTCCTAAATCTGCACCTGTAATAATTTCAGCGGTTTCAACTGGTAAAAACGAAATAACTCTAAATTGGTCTAAAGCTGAAGGAAATGTTTCTGAATATGTAATTGCTTACGGACTGGTTAAAGGAAAGCCTTTATACGGAGCTCAATTCGGAAACATCAATACAACTTCAATTAAAGGTTTATCCGGAGGATCAACTTATTTCTTTAGAGTCAGAGCCGGAAACGGATGTATGCCAGGAGCGTATTCTCAGGAAATTGCTGTTAAAGTTGGCGGAAAATTCATTAATTCACCTGCTCAGGGTTTTAAACCAGGAGTTTTAGGAGCATCTAAAAATATAAAACCTGCAAATTCTGCAACACCAGCACCAAGTGCAAGCTCATTTGTTTCTATTAAAGTTGAACAGCCTCAAACTGTTAACCATAACTCAGGTCTTTTTGGAAAAATAGCTAATTTCTTCAACGGATTCTTCCATTAAAACGTAAGTCGAAGGGGTCGAAAGATCGAAGGTATCGAAGGTCAGACTTCCGACTCATACGACTCCTCAGTAACTTTCGACCCATTTGTTTATTTGCTAAACTAAATTGTGGCAGTATTTTTAATTTACCTGATTATTTTCTTTGTTCCACTTTTGGTTTTGCCTGAAGTAAGCCTGAGATTTGAACCCCCCAAAGTATTACTCACGGAGTTTTTGATTGATGTTTTAATTGTTTACTGTATCTTTAGCGGAAAATTTAGTGTAAAAAGAATCAATAAATTGTTTTTGAGCCTCATAGGTGGGCTTTTTTTATTGAGTTTAGGACATCTGTTGCTGGATCCGGACAAGCAAAATCTCTTTGGAAACATATTCAGGCTTCAGGGAACGATACTATTCTGGCATTTATTGGCTTTATCAATTATTGCTCAAAACATCTGGTTTAGCTTTAAGCATAAATATATTTATCTTGTAAGTTTTATTGCTATTTGCATTTTAGCGTTTATTTCCGGAACTAATAGTGCCGGAAGATTAATTGGATCTCTTGGTGAACCGAATTCTTTAGGTGCAGTAACCATTTTGATAGTGCCTTTTGTAATTTTGAGCTTCAAATCATTATGGATGAGATTGCCAACAATCCTAATAGCTCTTGGTGTAATTAATTTTACTGAATCAAAATCCGCTTTAATTGCTCTTTTTCTGGAGCTTATTTTTATGCTCCTTATTAAAATTACGAGAGGGAAATATCTTCTAAGTTTTGGGATTTGTTTTGCGCTGATGATCTTATCTTTGGGTTTCCCGATCGCTGAAAGAAATTATTTTTTAAGTACAAACACCAATCCTTTAAATTTCAGATTTGAAGACCGTGCTCAGATTTGGAATGCAGCCTTAGTTGCGGGATCTGAAAATCCTGTGTTGGGTTCGGGCATAGAGTCAGTTCAGGACCGGATTCATCAGACAGCGATGAAGCTTAATTTTGACGCTCAATACCAAGCTATTGACTCAAGTCATAACATCTTTTTGGACTACTGGGTTTGGGGTGGAATGATAGCTATATTTTTAATTTTTAGCCTCATTATTCTGGCTGTCACTAATATGTCAAAAGAGAAAATGTTAGTTGAATTGAGTGTCTTATTAGGCCTTCTGACAGTGCTATCTTTTAATCCTCTGACAGTTACAATCTTAGCGGCATTCTGGTTCGTACTAGGCAGGAGTTTTGTTAAAACAGAGGATTAATTAGGCGGCTTGCGGTGATTTAAATTTTTTGTTAAGACTAAAAGCGAAGAACCCAATCATCATAAGAGCCAGTCCCACTAAAACTAAAGAAAGAGGCCAGCCCAAGCTGTCTGTAAAATATTCGCCTGTAATCTTTAGAATATAGATCATTAAAAAGAGTGTTCCCCAAAGCATAAAGCTCCTGCTATTAAAGTAAAAAGTTGCAAAGATCGAAGCTAAAGCAAGCCCTGGGAAGAGGAGTTCCCATAAAACGTTTTGAGTTGGTGACCATCCTCCAAGAGCCAATGTAGAAGCTAAAACTCCAAAAACACCGATTCCATATAGTGATCCGCTTAACCCTTTTTTGTCAGTGCCGGCAAATGAATAGCCGAGCAGTATATATGAAGCTCCCAAAATTAACACACGGTATTCGTTAAAACTTAAATCGTTTAAAAGCGGACTGGATCCGATAATAAAGTTAATAAATGTAAAATACAAAGTGCTTCCAAAAATAATAGCAAAAATTACAAAAATTAATTTCTTTAATAGAAGAAATGAAGCTAAATAGAGGAAGAAGAGAGTGCCGAAAATTATACTCATATAGCCTGATGTATTAGGTTCAATGCCCGCTGCATCAAAGGCTATAAACATTCCTAAGGGTAAAACTAAAGCTGCTATAAGATGGAATGCATATCCGACAGGGTCTGTATCTTTATTTAATCCAAGCAAAATTCCGACAATATAAGCTATTATTCCTGAACCTAAAGTTACTAAAATTCTTGTAAAAGTATTTAACGTCTCCCAGTTTTGGAAAATTAAAACAGAAATTCCTATAAATACGATTAATCCACCGATAAAATAGAGGGATTCAGCAACTCCGATTTTTCGGTTTAGTACATCATGAGGCTTATTTTCCTGGCCTTCATCATATGCCTTAAGAAGCTCCTCTTTAGTAATCTGATTCTGTGAGACAAGAGCTCTTATATTGTTTAAGGTTTGAGTCTTATCCATGTTATTGAACCCATCCTAAAAATTTATAGTCATAATAGTTGCCGGCTGTATTTATATTAAGCCTTTTACTAAAGCTGTCTTTTTTCAAATAATGGCTATATCGTGAACTGCCCGAATAAGAGAAGGGAAATAATCCATACGAACCTGAGCCCTGTACAATTTCAAAGCCCTCCTGAGAGATAGGATTAGGATCGAAATTTAAACCCTGAGCTTCTTCGAAACTTATTTGTCGGCTTTTATTTTCTTTGACGTCATGAATAAAAAGCGTCTGGCTGTCCGTTGGCTTGTAGTAACTGTTGGAGCCGTATGGGTAAGGACGTTTTTCCAATTTGCCATTTTGAATCACATATTCGTAAGGGGCAGAATAGCTATTAGTTGAATAAATAAAGTTTTGATCGGGATGAATAAATAGAGTTGGGAGATAAATGCTGGCTGCTATAAATAAAATCATAGCGATTGGCAGCAGTATTGCGACAACCAGGGGTATGTTTATCCTTTTCGTCATCTGATGAGCTTTATATAATTGTAGCAAACCAGATATTTACTTGATACAGGTATTTTTGTAAATAGGAAGTTTAGTCACTTATCATTGCTCTTTACTGCTCTATTTGTTAATATTAGCCCATCTTAATGGAAAGTCAGGTATTAACAAGTGGCGCAAATGAGCATGGCCGATTTATTGGCCAAAACAGAAACAACAAATCTTAAACTTGAACGAAATCAGGAAATACAAGGCGTAGTTGTTTTTGTGGGCGATAAAGACGTTATTCTAGATTTAGGTTCAAAAGCAGAAGGCGTATTATCTGCAAAAGACTTCACAGACGAAAAATTGGCTTCGCTTAAGGAAGGCGATAGAGTTTCAGCCTTCGTAATTCGTACAGAAAATGAATCAGGACAGGTGGTTTTAGGCTTAAATAAACCAGTTCCGGTAGGAAAATCCGGAGGACATACTAGAAATTGGGACAAATTTATAACAGCAAAAAACAAAGCCCAGGTCTTAAGAGGCAAGGCAACTGAGCTTAATAAAGGCGGTTTGATCGTTGAAGTTGATGGAGTTAGAGGATTTATTCCTTCTTCTCAGGTTACTCTTTCACAGGCTGCAAAGATCGATGACTTGGTAGGTCAGGAACTTCAGGTTACTGTAATAGAAATCGATCCTGGTCAGAATAGGCTGATCTTTTCTCAAAAAACAGTTGTTTCAGAAGAAACCAAAGCGAAGCTTGGAAAACTCAAGCATGGCGATAAAGTCAAAGGCAAGGCTGCAGCGATTTTGCCTTTTGGAGTCTTTGTGAATCTGGAGGATAGCTTAGAAGGATTGGTTCATGTCTCAGAGATTTCATGGGAAAAGGTTGAGGATCCGGCTTTAGTTGTAAAAATTGGTGAGGAAATTGAAGCTGTTGTGACAAATGTTGACTTGGCTACAGGTAGAGTTAATTTATCCATTAAGCAGCTTTCGGATGACCCCTTCGCTAAAATCGCCGAAAAATTCCAGCCCGAGGATGTTATTTCAGGAACTGTAACTAAAGTATCATCTGCAGGCGTTTCTTTAGAACTTGAGAGCGGAGTAGAGGGATTAATTGCTTCAGGGAAAATTGAGGCCGGAACTGATTATCCAATAGGTAAAAAAGTCACATGTCTGGTTGATTCGGTAGACGTGCCTAAAAGAAGAGTGAATCTTGTGCCTTTCGTTACCTCGACAAAAGATTTGATATACAAATAGCCTTCAGCTGCGGCTCTCTCTTCGCTCCTAAATCCAACTCTGTAAATTGTCTTGCGAAAGCTTCGCGTATAACTATCAAGATCGTTGTCTTGGGGTGGCAACCCTGTTCCTAGCCCTTATCCGTTGCGGGGAGAATAACTTTTTAACCAATAAAAAACTATCTGAAATGAAATAAATCAGGTTAAACTTAATTACCCTGCTTTTGGAGAGAATCGAGAGATCAAAAAATCTATTCGCAATAAAGCGAAGCTTGTGACTTTGGTCTAGAAGCGGGGACAGGTAACTATTTATCAGCCGGCAGCTTTGCCATGAGGCTGAGAAGAGCCATGTTACGAATCAGGCAGCTTCATTAAATTGTGCGTGTTTAGATTTAAGTTTCGGGCATGTTAAACCTCCTTGGCACTGATATGAGGGGAAAATCCGCAAAACTTCTGATCCAATGAAGATCTTTTAGAGTCCGTCTACCTGGATATCGGGAGCTATGGTCCAGTCGCCATAGGCGTAGACCAGAACCCTCGAGCAAAGCTCGTTGTGGTTCATCCTGCATTAATTTAAGGCTAAATCTTTTAAAAAGGGTTGTCAACCCCGTTCGAAGTATGTTGATTTAACAGAATCTGAAATACGCTTTGATTACCTTTATCAATACTTTTAAAATCATGATTATACTTCTAACGGGGTCAATGCTCTTGTTGACTGGGCTATTGATCAAAGGTACTATTGCCTCATGCCGAAGCCTAAATCAGCCTTTATTTGCCAACAATGCGGCTACAGATCACCAAGTTTATTAGGAAAATGTCCTGAATGTGGTAACTGGGGGACTCTTATTGAAGAGATTGAAAATAGTTCTGATTTTCCTAACAAACGAGGTATATCTAAACCAAAGATCGTCAAGCTCTCTGATATAGAAACGAACAGTTATGAGAGAATTAGTACTAAAATCGATGAGTTCGATAGAGTTTTAGGCGGTGGAGTAGTTTTGGGATCAGTGGTTTTGCTCGCCGGAGATCCTGGAATCGGGAAGAGTACGTTATTGAGTCATTTGGCGATTAATATAAACGAGTCGAAAGGGTTGAAAGAGACGAAGGATTCGAAGGTAAAAACATCCGACACATTCGACTCCTTGGCTGCCTCCGACTCCTCTGTTCTTTATGTTGCAGGTGAAGAATCGCCCCAGCAAATAAGGCTCCGGATCAGGAGGATGAATTCTAACGCTAATTTATCTTTTATCTCGGAAACAGATATTGACTCGATCATTATGGGAATTGAATCTGAAAAGCCAAAGCTGGTCATCGTGGACTCAATTCAAACTCTTGAAACATCCGATTTAACTGCTGCTGCAGGATCGGTTTCCCAGGTCCGCGAGTGTAGTCATAGACTGCAAAAAGTGGCAAAAAGACTGCATATTCCGATCTTTATAGTGGGGCACGTTACAAAGGAAGGGACAATTGCGGGGCCAAAAACACTTGAGCATTTGGTGGACGTGGTTTTATCACTTGAAGGTGAATCAGGCAGCAACTTTAGGATCCTGCGCGCGAATAAGAATCGATTTGGTCCTGTTGATGAGGTGGGAATTTTTGAAATGGATGAATCAGGACTGAAAGAAATTAAGAATCCTTCAGAGGTGTTTTTGGAAGAACGGGTTGATGCTCCAGGCTCTACGATTACAGTTCTGTTGACTGGCCTGAGACCTCTCTTAGTAGAAATCCAGGCTCTGGTGACCAAAACAAACTCACCAATTCCAAGAAGAGTGGCAACCGGATTTGATAACAACAGGCTCCAGCTTCTGGTCGCTGTTTTGCAAAAGAGATTGAATCTTAAGCTTTGGGAGCAGGATGTGTTTGTAAATGTGGCTGGAGGCATAAAAATAACTGAACCTGCGGGAGATCTTGCAGTCTGCGCAGCTATAATCTCTTCTTATAAGGATAAAGCTTTAGCTAAGAAAGCTGTGTTTGTTGGGGAAGTTGGGCTGCTCGGGGAGGTTAGGTCTGTTAGAGGCATTGAAAAGAGAATTAAGGAAGCTAAGAAGTTGGGGTTTGAAAAAGTTTTTTCGTCACAAAATATAAAGAATTTGGCTGGGTTATTTAAGAAAAGCTAGAGGGAAGGCAAGGGCTCCCTGTGATGCGGGTTTACAGGCGGGATTAGATTACGGGCTCATGATCCTGAAGACCGGATTGAATAGTTAATCTGAAATAACTTGTTTTAAATATATAATTTGTATATACTCTGTGCATATGAATACCTCTGTTGTGAATGTCAAAGTAAATTCTGAAATCAAGAAAAAAGCCCAACAAGTTGCGGAAGAGCTTGGGTTTTCTCTTAGCGGATTAATTAACGGATACTTAAGACAGCTGATTAAAACGAAAACGGTTCATTTTAGCGTGAGCGAGGAACCGAGCGATTACTTTATAAAGTCTATGAAAGAAGCGAAAGAGGATATTAAAGCCGGTAGGATAATAAGTTTTGAGAACTGGGAGGAAGAAGAGAAGTATTTGAATCAGTTAATTGAGAATGACAAAAAACACAAATCGAGTTAGTTATTCAAAGAAATTTCAAAAGCAACTCGAAAAAGCGCCGGTTGAAATCAAAGAAGCTTTTTTGAAAAGACGAAAGATATTCCTGAAGGAGCCATTCCATACTATGCTTAATAACTACATGCTGATAGGTAACTATCTAGGTTCAAGGAGCATTAATATTACAGGTGACTGGAGGGCAATTTATTCTGAATCAGCAGATAAAAACAGTGAAACAATGATTGTATTTGAATTTTTAGGAACCCACAGTGAACTCTATAAATAGCTTAATTTGAAGCTAAACTTGCAAACTAAACAAATAGTTTTTACAATTGTTAGATATGCCAAATCCTAAGGACAACGAAGAAGAGGACAAAGTAGCAGCCGCCTACGAAAACATCTCCAAAAAGCTTGAAGACATAAGAAGCGGAAAAGGTTCCGATGATGAAGATTCTGAAGAAGATGAAAAACCCAAGCATGTTAATGAAGACGAACTCGAAGAGTGGAAAGGTCCGAAAGGAGTAAAGAGTGAAGAGGGAAGAGCAGAAATAGAGGATGAGGATATTGAGCTTCGAAAGGTGAAACTTGAGCACTCGGAAGGCGATGATGAAGATGAAGAAGATGATGAGTCGAAGGAGTCGGAGGATTCGGATGGGTCGAATGATGATAAAAACGAAAAAGTAGATGAAGAGACTGAAGAGAGAGAAGAAAAGAGTTCCAAAGGCGATGACGATAAAGAGGATGAAGACTCTGAGCCTGTAAAAAAATGGAAACCAGAAGAAAATGATCCTCTGGATGATGATGAAGATTCAGAATCTGACGAAAAAGAAGATGTGCAAAGCTTGCGATCTGACGATCTAAAGCAAAACTTGCGATCCAGCGATCTAGAATCTGAGGAATCCGATGAAGATGAAAAACCAAAGAGAGATTTTGAGCCTGAAAAGTTTGAAGAAGAAGCTCCGATAAGACACTCGAGAGATGATGAAGATGAATTCGAAGAAACAATACGCCCCTCCGACGGAGGTGAGATTGCTTCGCAGGACTCGGAAGTCGTTCAGACTTCTTCCCCTCGCAATGACGAACAATCAAAACCAAAAAGTGAATATTTTGGTGAAGATGTAAAACCAGGACATGATTTTGAAAGAGATGAATCAGACGTAAGCTTCAGAAAACCGCAGTCTTCGCCGGATACGCTGGATGATTTAGCAAATAAGCCTGCAAGTGAAGATGATGATTATCATATTCCGAACCTGAAAGGGGCTAGACACGAGCAGGGGGATATGGAGTACAATGCTGACCCCTCGAGACAAAGACACGAGAGAGCTTATAACAATATGGACAATATGTCTAAAGATAGCGATCCTAATAATTTCTTCTCACAGCATCAGCAAAGTCCAAAACGCGCGAACAAGTTCCATCTTCTTATTTTAGTTTTAATTGGAATTGCAGTTATTGGTTTTACCGTTTATATTCTTAAAGGGGGTTTTGGTGAGATAAATATCACACCTGAAGCAAGTCCAAGTCCCTCACCTGTAGAATCTGCAAGCCCAACTCCGACACCAACTCCAGAACCAACAGTCGAAAGAGGCGACTTTACTATCAGGGTCTTAAACGGAACTTCAACAACAGGTCTTGCGGGAACCGTATCAGATAAACTCGAAGAATTAGGTTATGAAACTGCGAATCCGGGAAATGCAACCAATTCTGCTTTCACTCAGACTCAGATCCGTATTAAAGAAGGCGAAAATGCGACTGCGCTTTTTGAGAGACTTAAGCTTGATTTGGCTCCTGATTATGATGCGCAACAATCAACAAATTTACCTGATAATTCCACAAACGATGCGGAAGTCATCCTCGGTGCAAACTGAGTTCACGACAGACAATACGCCCAATTTCAAAGAAATTGTGAAGTCTGCGGCTTCTCTTCCTCGAGAAGAATCCAATTAATGATAGAATATCAAGTCTTCTCTCGTAATAACCTTTAAGAGTATTTTTTGGGCCTTCCGGAGCTAGTTTTCAAACCTTTAAGTAGTTGCAACTTTCTTCGTATTTCCTTTTTTTGACATAAGAAGATTCAAAATCAGAATAGCCTCAAACAAACCAATAATTGGTAGTGCGAGCAGGACATCGGCCAGAATTGAGTCTGCGGGAAGAAAAATTACGAAGAAAATAGCAGCTGTATAAATCCACTTACGCTGTTTACTGAGCTGTCTGTTATTAATAATACCCAACCGCAAAAGTATCAGCAAAACTATCGGAAACTGAAAAGCAAAACCCATAAGAACTGATGTTAAAAGTACAGTACTTAAAAGACGGCTGATATCTAAAATGTTTCCTATACCTAAGGAAATGGATTTGGATAAAAATATTTCGATTTGCCATTTCATAATAAAAAACCCGAATAAAAATCCTGCCAGAAAAAGGATAAGCGAAACCGGTATGGACCTTACAACCATACTGAATTCTTTTATTTTTAGAGCAGGCTTGAAGAAAGATAAGACCTGATAAAGGATAAGAGGTAAAGTTAAAATTAATCCGCTGGCGATTCCGCAGCTAATTGCCAGATTAATGAATTGGAATGGTGAAGTGAAAACGATGTTGATTCCTTTAAGGCTTAAAATCTCAATCAAAAACCTTATTATATTTTCATAAAAAAGAAATCCGACTATTGTTGAAGCTGCAAAAACACAGGAAGTTAAAATAATCCTTTTTCGTATTTCTTTTAGAAAAGGGGAATATTTTTCGATTATTGTATTGAATTCAGGAAACTGCGAAGGTTGATTATTTTCCATTCTCCTCTTGAATCTTTCCAGTTGACCGCAAGGCCTTAGTTAAACTCACTATAATCTTTGAAGCAGTTGCTAAACAAGTAGCTAGGCTAGATCTACTGCGTTTTTAAAATGTTTATTAATTTCGGCTTTAGCTAAATATTTATCTCTTGAAGAGAGATTGGGAATATCAATAACTAAATGCCTGTCGGAATCAAATTTAAAAGTAGGTTTGTGCCTTTCTTTAAATCTCTTGTATTTATTGCCGGATTCATCAGTAATTTCTTCAATCAAATGGGGGAATCTATCCATTAATTTAGAGAGAGCCAGATTTTTCCTGGGGTTTTCTTCAGTTACAGCTGCGTAAATTTCTTTATCGTTTAAGTTTTTGTGTGCTTCGCATTTGTTAGTAACTCTATGAACTGAATGTGTTCTCTGCTCTTCGGGAGCAGTATCTTCCCAGGAGTATTCAATGATGCAAGTGCAAGTATCTGGTCGCCATCGAGTTGTATGTAATGTCATAACAATATTATATTAGAAGCAGGAATTATTATGAACTAGAAGACTCGTCTTTAGATGCTTTTTTAAATTCTTTCATAGCTTCGCCCAAGCCTTTAAAAAGTTCCGGGATTTTTTTACCGCCAAAAAGAAGAACAATTATTAATCCGATTATCAGCCATTCAGTGACACCTATTGATTGAAGCATAATTTATCTGAGACCCCTTTAATCTTTGCCGGATTTTGAATCGTCGCTTGCGGCTTTAGCAAATTCTTTTTTAACATTTTTAATTTCTTTAACCGTTTCTCCACTGGTTCGTGCGAAAGCGGTGATTATTTTGCTTCCAAACAAGAGTAGTAAGATTACAGCAATGATTATAAGTTCAGTAGGACCGATATTTTTTATAAAGTCTAACATGGTGATTTGATAACTATATAACCTAAATTCTAAAAAGACAAGCAGTCAAAATATGATATATTTTCAAGCCAAAATGTATTTTAAACCTAAATCAATATCCGGCGCTCATTGCGGCTGAGTACCAATCCTCACCATCCCAAAATTCTAAATTATTTGTCTGAATATTGAATCCAAAAGTTCCTCTTCTGGGTTTTTTTGGCCTGGTTTCTGAATTCCATGCGGCTATCGTCGGTAGACCAATCATCATTGATAAACCCTGCCCGAGATTTACAAAATAGGGGTAATTGTTTGCCATGCGTTTGAAGTTATTATATAGACCAGAATAACAGGCTTCAAGTAATTACTATTTATACATTCTTAGAATCATCCAGACCACTCCATTCCAATACTCAAGACTCTTTGTCTGAATATTAAATCCGACTGTTCCCACTTTTGGATTTTTTGGTCGACCGGCCACATTCCACATCGGAATGGTTGGTGCGGAATTTGGCCCTTGCTGGAATCCGAGAGATTCATTAATTACAAAGTTATTTTTAAGAAAAATAGCAGGTTCCCGCGCAAGCACTTCAAGAGGAGGAAGCGATGGGCTGGGCGAAATGGAAGATAAATCTGATGGTTGGGGTGCTGCAGCAGGTGCTGTTGCTGTTGAAGGTCCTGGTGGTCCAGGTGGTGTCGGACTTGGTGAAGGACTTGGTGAAGGACTTGGTGACGGTGAAACGCTTGTGCTTGGAGGTGGTGGGGCTGAAGGGCTAATAGAAGCAGAAGGTGATTCAGAGGAGCTTGCAGACGGACTTTGTGAAGCTGATGGGCTTACTGATACTGATGGAGAGACTGATTCGCTTGTTGAACCGGAGGGACTGGTAGATGGACTTTCTGAAACAGAAGGACTCGAGGATGGTGAAGCAGATGCTGAAGGTGATGTACTCGGGCTTTCGCTAATACTTGGCGAAGCAGACGGACTTTGTGAAGCAGACGGACTTGTTGAGACCGAAGGAGATGCGCTAGGAGATGCACTTGGCGAAGCTGATGGAGAAATTGAAACTGATGGAGATGCTGAAGGCGACGCACTGACAGAAGGAGATGCACTTGGCGAAGCTGATACAGAAGGTGAAGTCGACGGACTTGCTGACGGTGAAGCAGAAGGAGATGTGCTTGGAGACACAGATGGACTTACAGATGGGCTTAACGATACAGAAGGAGATGCACTTGGCGAAGCTGATACTGATGGACTGGTTGAAGGAGATGCGCTTACTGAAGGTGATGTTGAGGCTGATGGTGAGGTAGAAGGGCTTTCGCTAACACTAGGCGAGGTCGAAGGCGATGCACTGACGGAAGGTGAAACTGAAACACTTGGGCTTGTAGATGGACTTTCTGAAACTGAAGGTGAAGTACTTGGACTTGCACTAGCGCTGGGGCTAGTGGAGGCAGACGGGCTTACTGAAGGCGATGCGCTTACTGAAGGTGACGTACTAGGACTTAGTGATGCAGACGGGCTTGTGGATGGGCTTAATGATACTGAAGGTGATGTACTCGGGCTAGATGATGCAGAAGGTGAAGTTGATACAGAGGGACTAGTTGAAGGACTGGAAGATACCGAAGGACTTGTTGATACAGATGGGGATGTTGATGGTGAAGCAGATGCTGAAGGTGAAATAGAAACTGAAGGACTTGTTGATGGTGAAGCACTAACAGAAGGAGATGTTGAAACTGAAGGTGAAGTTGATGGGCTAGATGAAACAGATGGACTTGTTGAAACTGATGGACTTGTACTTGGGCTTTCAGAGACAGAAGGTGAAACAGAAACTGAAGGACTTGTTGATGGTGAAGCACTAACTGAAGGAGATGTTGAAACTGAAGGTGAAGTTGATGGGCTAGATGATACAGAAGGTGAAGTGGAAACACTGGGTGAAGTAGATGGCGATGAGCTAACAGATGGTGATGTTGATACTGATGGACTGGTTGAAGGACTGGAACTTACCGAAGGTGAAACTGAAACACTCGGACTGGTAGATGGACTTTCTGAAACAGATGGACTTAATGAAGGAGACAGCGAAGGAGACAATGATGGAGAAAGTGAAGGTGAAACCGATACACTAGGTGAAACTGATGGTGAGGAACTAACTGAAGGAGATGTACTTACAGAAGGACTTGTACTTGGACTTTCAGAGACTGAAGGTGATGTAGAAACTGAAGGACTAGTGCTTGGACTGGAACTTACTGAAGGTGAAGTTGAAACAGATGGTGACGTAGATGGTGAAGCACTAACAGATGGACTTGTTGAAACTGAAGGACTTGTTGATGGTGACGCACTTACTGAAGGAGATGTACTTACAGAAGGACTAGTGCTCGGTGAAGATGATACAGATGGAGAGGTTGATACAGATGGGGATGTTGATGGTGAAGCACTTACTGAAGGAGATGTAGAAACTGAAGGTGATGTTGATGGGCTAGATGATACAGATGGTGAAGTTGATACAGAAGGTGATGTTGATGGTGAGGAACTAACTGAAGGAGATGTACTTACAGAAGGACTTGTTGATGGTGAGGAACTAACTGAAGGAGACGTAGAAACAGAAGGACTTGTACTTGGACTTTCAGAGACTGAAGGAGATGTTGATACTGAGGGACTAGTTGAAGGCGATGCGCTAACAGAGGGTGAGGTAGAAACGCTCGGACTTGTTGATGGTGAGGAACTTACTGAAGGAGATGTAGATACTGAAGGTGAAGTACTTGGGCTAGAACTTACAGAAGGTGAAGTTGATACAGATGGGGATGTTGATGGTGAGGAACTAACTGAAGGAGATGTAGAAACTGAAGGTGAAGTACTTGGACTGGAACTTACCGAAGGTGAAGTGGATACTGAGGGGCTAGTTGAAGGACTGGATGAAACAGATGGACTTGTTGAAACAGATGGACTTGTTGAAACAGAAGGACTTGTACTTGGACTTTCAGAGATTGAAGGTGAAGTTGATACTGATGGACTAGTTGAGGGACTGGAACTTACTGAAGGTGAAGTTGATACTGATGGACTAGTTGAGGGACTGGAACTTACTGAAGGTGAAGTTGATACTGATGGGGATGTTGATGGTGAAGCACTAACAGATGGACTTGTTGAAACAGAAGGACTAGTACTTGGACTGGAACTTACTGAGGGTGAAGTGGAAACACTAGGTGAAGTAGATGGCGATGAGCTAACAGATGGTGATGTTGATACTGAAGGACTAGTGCTTGGACTGGAACTTACCGAAGGTGAAGTGGATACTGAGGGGCTAGTTGAAGGACTGGATGAAACAGATGGACTTGTTGAAACAGAAGGACTTGTACTTGGACTTTCAGAGACTGAAGGTGAAGTGGATACTGATGGACTAGTTGAGGGACTGGAACTTACTGAAGGTGAAGTTGATACTGATGGACTAGTTGAGGGACTGGAACTTACTGAAGGTGAAACTGAAACACTCGGACTGGTAGATGGACTTTCTGAAACAGATGGACTTAATGAAGGAGAAAGACTTTGGCTAAGCGAAGGACTTAATGAAGGACTAATTGAAACAGAAGGGCTTACTGAAGGCGATTCACTAACTGAAGGTGAAACCGATACACTAGGTGAAACTGATGGTGAAGCACTAACTGAAGGAGATGTAGAAACTGAAGGTGAAGTTGATGGACTAGATGATACAGATGGACTTGTTGAAACTGATGGACTTGTACTTGGGCTTTCAGAGACAGAAGGTGAAACAGAAACTGAAGGACTTGTTGAAGGAGATGAACTAACAGAGGGTGAGGTAGAAACGCTCGGACTAGTAGAGGGGCTTTCAGAGACTGAAGGAGATGTAGATACTGAAGGTGAAGTACTTGGGCTAGAACTTACTGAGGGTGAAGTTGATACAGATGGTGATGTTGATGGTGATGCACTAACTGAAGGAGATGTAGAAACTGAAGGTGAAGTTGATGGGCTAGATGAAACAGATGGTGATGTTGATACTGAAGGACTGGTACTTGGGCTTTCAGAGACTGAAGGACTGACTGAAACCGATGGAGAAACTGAAGGTGAAGCAGATGGCCCTGATGCAACAGTAAAAAGGGCGCCAAAAGTATTCATTGTCAAGGCCGTACCTGTTGCGCCTGTTATTAATACATAATTAATCTCGTCAGTTGCTGAAAATGAGTCTGAATTAGAAGAATCCTCAAACCAGCCTGTCGTATTAGCTGTTATAGAAACGCTTGAGTTAGCAGCCCCCTGATTCTTTCTTATGCTAAAAGTGCTGGCAGCTGAAACAGTATTTGCTGATATATAAATTTCTAAATTAGAGGCTGTGAAGGACATATTTGCCTCTGCAGATAAATCCGACTCAGTTACGACATTTGGGTTTGCATTTCCTCCAAGCGTTTGGTACCTTGTCAGGTTAGCGGTTATTGAGCGCCCGGTGCTTCTTCCATTAACTACGTGGAATTTATTCGCGGTCGAGATCATCTCGGTAGAAATAGTTTCAATAACCAGAGCATTGCTATCTGCCCCCATAACAATGGCGTAGTTAACTAAATCTCCTGAGACTAAAGAATCACTGTTTGAGGTGTCTTCGAAGATTCCTGTAGCTGAAGCAGTAATAGACACTGACAGGTTTCCGTTGGCAGTATTTACCCTGGATCTGACTGTAGATGTGGTGGTTCTTGCGTTAGAGCTGACATAAACAAAGAGATTTTTCCAGGTGAATGAGGCTTTAACTTTAAATTGGTTGAGGGTTTCGTCAGTAGTATTAAGAGGCCCTAAGTAACTTCCTATTAGCGGATAGACAGTACCATTGTTGGTAGTAATACTTAGGCCGTTACCAACCACGGCATGGTGGGTAACAGTTAAATCCGAAGAGCCGGTGTAAATTGAGGTTAAGGTGGTGTAAACGAAGCTACTTCCCCCAGACCCGACAGCTATAGAAGCGTTAACTTCATCACCTGCTAAAATTGAATCAGAGTTGGTGGTGTCCTCGAATTCTCCTGTTGTCGAGGCTGTTATGGAAACAGACTGATTTCCGTTTGCACCGTTAATACGGCTTCTGAGAGTTGAAGCACCCCTGTCGTTTGATGTTATCCGGATATAGAGCATACTCAGAGTTCCTGCGGTTCTGTAGGTAATCTGGGTATTAGCCTCAGTGGTAACATCGGCACTAATAAGGGTATTTGAGGCTAAAGGGGCATAATAAGTGGTGCTCGCACTTAAGCTAGTACCATTACCTGCTGAAGCTTGTAAAACTGATGTACCACCAGCTATGCTCGGAGAAACTGAAGGTGATGAGCTTACTGAAGGACTAGCTGAAGGTGAAATTGAAGGACTGGCTGAAGGTGAAATTGAAGGAGAAACTGAAGATGAAACAGAAGGACTTGCAGAGGCTCCTGCTATAATTGGATAATTCTCACCTGGATATATCTGACCTGGATAGTCAGTTCCTATGCCTCCGGCATTATTTGTAGGATTTGTTGGAGCGCTTCCACCACTAGAATTAGCCTGGCCGGGGTATGCCCCGCCAAACGTGTTAGACCCATACATATTCTATTCAAGTCTAGCATTCAGAAGAGGTTTTCGCGATCCTTATGAAGGAGTTATTTCAAATAAAGAACTTTGTTCATTTTCGGGCGAAAAACTATGTCTCTGGAAGATTAATGTAGAACAAGAGAAACCGCGGACATTATAATTTCTTTTAGAAATTGGGGTGTTTGATGTGGAGTCTCACTTTTTTAGAAGTACTGCCTGAATATCCATGACTACATTTGTATAATGTCTTACTGCAAAGGCTTTTGATTCTTCGCTTCGCATTGCCCAGTCAGGAGTGAAATCATAGCCATACGAATAGTCGAAATCGCATGTTATTGGATAATGATCGAGCTTGTTTGCCTCTCTCCAGCCTTTATTATAATAAAGAAAAGTAGCCTCGCTGATTGCTCTGGTATGAGTTGGATCCTGCCAGGCTCGCATTGAGTTGTAATAAGGAGCGCGGATTATGGCTGTAGCTCCGGGAGCCATAATTCTGTATAACTCATTCATGAAAGCAATTAAATCTTTTGTGTGTTCAATATAGTGATTACAGACTATCTCATCAACACTATTGTCCGGAAAAGGCCAGGGGAATTTTTCTAAATCCCAAACTATATCAGTATCTTTTGTGTCTGCGATATCAACCCCGAAAAAGCCCGGAGTTTTATTTGATCCGCAGGCAATATCAAGCCTGAAGGGGTGGAGAAGCTCGTGGGTTTTGCCGTTTGCTTTGACTTTAATTATATTTGGGTTTTCTTCTTTTTTCTTGGCCATGTTTATTTGGTTTTAGGTTAGTGGGTCAGGAAGCTGGTATGGTTTAGGGGTTAAGGTTGCTGGGCTTCTCTTTATTCTTAAACCCAACTTCCATACCAGCTTCCTAACCATATACCTTTTTTGCTCACCAGACTATATCACTGTCTGCATCATAATGTCCAACTTTGACTCTGGTATCGCATGCTACCTTATAGCCTAGTTTATGTATATTTTCAAAAAAATAAAGATCCTGCGTATAGCCTCTGGCGCCGACTCCGGGTTTATATTCCTGTAAAGTCTTAAACCAGGGCTTTGGAACTTTTGGATCCTTAAAAATATCCAATTTAAATAATGTAAAACCCATGCCGAGTCCGTTGCATTCCTGAATTGTTTCCGGCTGGGGAATCTGGGGGATAAAGGTTAGGGGGATTTCGTGAGGATTGCCGTAAATCATAGGCTGGCCGAGTTCGCCCTTTGTCCAATATAGTCCGCCGATTGCATCAAACTTATCCATATTCTCGTATAGCTTTAAGAGTCCGTCCGGAGGAGGCATGTTGTCTTCTTCTAAAGTTAAAATATATTTCCACTGCGATAAGTTCGGATCGGCTAAAATTCCCTCGATCATGTTTGTATAAGCGGCTCCAACTTCCATACCGATTGCAAACATTCTGATGAATTTTTGGTTCATCGGAGTGAAAAGCGCCCACCAATTTTGGATAACCTTTGCGTGGACCATTCCCCGGGTAGGGATAATGCAGATAGTGGAGAGGTCCTGATATGTTTGAGATCTTGCAAGTCTCTCGCCCGCAGCTTTAAGATCGCTATTATGTCTGCCCTGATAATTATCAACAACAATCTGAGGTTTTACTGTACTATTCATATTTACTTGATTACTGCGCAGGTACCGCTTCGCAGCTGATCATTTTTCGGAGTATAGCAAATACTATGTCGAAACGAAAGTGACTGCAGGCAGGATGGTTGCTGTTGAGCCCGCGCCTCCTGTTGTGCCTAGTTCGGATAACGTAATGGCGCTCGGAATTGCATTACCTCCAAAGCCTGCCCTAGCTGTGTTTGTTAAGAATCCGACAATATGCCGTCCCCACCATGCGGTTTGGTTTGCGTTATTAGCACTCCAGGCTGTTGAAGCCGATCCGATAGGCATTAAGGATCCCGAGACCATATTTACCGGGTGGATTGGTTGACCTACAAGTCCAGCCAGACTTAAACCATTAGTTGAGACTGTATTGGCAGTGCTCCTTAGGCGTAATAGGCCTAAATAATATTGTCCACCTGTTAAGGTGAAATTTCCACCAAATTGCATTCCAATGATTCGTGAACCAGAGATATAGGACGATATATTGTTTGTGGATGAAAAGCTCGATGTTTGATAACCCCACGCAGATGTAGCTGTGGTCTGGGGAAAATTCCAGGTTATACTTCGGCTGCTTACTGATTCTCCAATAGAAAAAGAACTTGAGCTCATAAGGCTTAATGCAGTATCACCATTCATAGTATAAAGACCATAATACGAGTAATACGTATTACTGCCCGAAGTATTAGATGTCAGTGTGATATAAGAGTAAGAATTACCGATAAGTATTTGATTAAATTGTAAGTTTGGGGGAACCGTAACCGGAAAAACAAATAGCGAATTGGTACCAATAAGCGATGTAGCGCCCAAGGTTTGAAATCCTGTTTGCGCAACTCCGGCAATAGCCAAAGGTTCCCAATAACTGATCGGATCGTTAACGTCATCGATTGTTTTATCAGTAATGCCGGCAGCTATCTGGTCGCCTACGACAATAGTCCGGTTAACGCTGGTATTGTTTGGTTCGCCTGTTGCTCCGTCTGCGCGGATAACAGTCAAGGTATCATCTTGGATATTGGTCACTCTGACAATCTCAGCAGTGGTTGCAGTACTGCCAGTCAGTGTTGGCTGTGCCCCGGTAGGCCAGATTGTGGCATTAAAAGGCGGAGAAGGGAATAAGATGCCCTGTCCATACTGAACGGTTATTGAAGTACCGGAAGTTCCCGGATCGCTTCCGTTAGGGGAAGTCGTTCCGGTTACCGATGAATATGCAAAATTTTTATGTGCGTCAGCCATATTTAATTATAAAATCAAAGGTCAAAAGTCAAAAATCAAAAGTTCAAGTTAAAAATCAAAACTTTTAACTTTTAACTTCCTTTCTTATGTCATTACATTTGATTGTAAAGTTACAGCAGGTAAGACAGTGGCGATTGAGGCTGCAGCACTTGCGCCTAGGGCGCTGAGATGGATGCTTGCCGGAATCGTTGAACCTCCGAAATTAGCAAGGGAAGTAGCGGTTACAAAGGCAAGCATGTGACGCCCCCACCAGAGACTTGAATTACTTCGATTAGTTCCCCAAGAGGATGCTGCAAATCCGATAGGATTGTAACCGCTGATACTTCCTACGAGGTGATATGGATCAACCGGCTTGCCGATTACTCCGGCGACACTCATTCCGTTTGTGCTGTTATTTGCTGTGCTTCTAATTGACATCACTCCCATATAATAAATCCCGTTTGTCAGATGCATTTCGCTGCCAAATTGTAAACCAAACCATCTGGTTCCTGAAATATAGTTGACTATTTGGGCAGTGTTTGACATGGCAAGCGTATCATACCCATAGCCACTGGTATTAGTGGTGGTTGCAAAGCTCCAGGTACGGCTTAGAGTGTTAAATGACTCGGCCATTGAAAAAGATCCGTTTGCCATCAGTGAAAGGGCAGTAGAAGCATTCATTGTATACAGCCCGAAATAAGAATAGTAAGAAGCACTCCCTTGTGCACTGCCTGTTACATAAGACACTGAAACAGGTAAAACCGCCTGATTAAACTGGACATTACCGTTGACTGTAACCGGAAATACGAGAAGGGATCCGCTGGAGGATTGTCCGGAAGCAGACGCAAGTGTTTGTAAGGCGGAACCTGCAGCTGAGGAAAAAATATAGGGCGACCAACTAGCAACGGGATTTTCAACCTCTTCCAAAGTTTTGGTAGTGATTGTTGCGGCAATTTGATCCCCAACTAAGATACCCCGTCTTGAACTCCCTTCCTGTGCTCTGGTAATAGTGAAAGTATCGGTTGATATTGCAGTTACCCGAACAATCTCGGCATTGCCTGAAGTTGGTTGTGCGCTGGCAGGCCAGATGGTTGCATTAAAAGGAACAGCAGGGAATAAGGCTCCCTGTCCTGAACTTACCACTAAACTTGTTCCCTTCGTTGTCGGTGAAGGAGCGGTCAAAACTGTTGAATATGCGAAATTTTTATGTGCGTCAGCCATGTAGTGAAATTATGACAAATTAAATTTTTCTACTTTCATATAAATAATCCTTAATCCTTCTTTTGATAAGCCGACCTCCTTGTGTTGTCTTCAGATATTTTTCTCTTCGCTCGGCATCGCTTTTTTCAATGCATGCTTCATAGTATATAAGTTTCCAGGGCATATATCTTTTAGTAGAAAAATTTAATCCATTATTATGTTCTACTAGCCGTTTTTTTAAGTCCGCTGTATATCCAATATAATGTTCTTTATTAGTCTCGCTTTCTAAAATGTAGACGTAGAACATAAGTCATAATTCTACTACATGGTCTGCCATTTTTTTATTAATTTACCAAGTAACAAGATACAAGTTTTCCAAATAAATTCCAAATTCTAAATCTTAATATTCAAACTTTTTGGTACTTGTGATTTGATTCTTGGTTATTGTTTGTTCCTTGTTCCTTGTATCTTGGTTATTTCATTTTAGGTGCTTACCAAGCTTACTAAAGGTAAAACGGTTGCTATTGTGTTGGCGGTTTGGAAGTTTGCAAGTTCTATAGCACTCGGTAGTCTCGTGCCTCCATATCCCGCCTGCTGGGTATTGGTAACAAACCCCATGATAAATCTGCCATTCCAGCCGGAAATATCGACGTTACTTTGAGCAAATTCACCCGGACCAAAACCTAGAGGATTCAGCCCGCTCGCGCTCCCCGCCATATTAATTGGGTTGATCACCTGTCCGATTAATCCGGCATGGGAAAATCCGATAGAGGAAACTCCTCCGGCAGTACTTCTGTAGGTAAGCAGCGCCAGCCAATACATTCCGGCGCTTAAACTCATCTCTCCACCAAATTGCAGTCCGACTTTGCGTGCACCTGCAACATAGCTTGAGCCTTGAGCTACAGCAGTTATAGCACCTAAGTTGCCGTTGCCATAACCATATCCACTTGTTGCGGTCGAGGTTGGAAAATTAGACGTAAAACTTACGCCTGAATTTGAATCAAGAATACTAAAAGAGCTGGACGAAATAAGAGCCATGGTGTTAGATGTCATACTATAAATTCCAAAATTGGAAAAATATGTATTGCTGGCCGCGGTATTAGAAGTCATATAGGATTGAGATTGCGCAATAATAACCTGATTGAATTTAATCGGGAAGGGGATGGTCATCGGGAAGGCATAAATACTTCCTGTGCCTGTAGTGCTCGAATTTGCTGCCAGAGTCTGGACTCCGGTTCCGGCTGAAACCGCAATAGCAGGTGACCAGCTGTTTATATAATTTGCCTCAAGATCAGTAAAAAGTTTGGCGGTAACAGTCGCAGCAACTTGATCGCCTACAACAATACTGCGCACACTAGAACCTTCTTGCTGAGCGCGAGGATCAGATCCTGGGGATAAGGTAAATGTGTCAGTCGCAATGGATGTAACTCTAACAATTTCTGCATTAGCAGTTGTTGGTTGTGATCCACTTGGCCAGACTGTTGCATTAAAAGGTGGAGTAGGAAATTTTGCTCCGTCTCCTGATTGAACAACTAACGTAAATCCAGTAGTTGCTGGGGAAGGAGCGGTTGCTACTGTTGAATATGCGAAATTTTTATAATCGTCTAGAGCCATACATTGATCATTATAAAGCCTTAGTTAAATTTTTCCAGAGTTAAGTCAGGCAATAATTCAGAAATTTACGGGTTTGCAGGCTCATCTTTCGCAGCATCAATAATTTCCTTCTTTATTTTTTTAACCTCTTTAAAAGTTTCTCCGCCTTTTTTCGCCATATCAGATATAGTGTTGGCACCAAAAAGAATAACTAGTACCAGCAGGATGATAATGAGTTCAGTTGAGCTGATGTTCTTTATGAAATCGAACATAGTTTGAAGCGTAGTAAGGCTTATTAAATACTATTTCGGCTAAATTCGCAAGCGATAGAATTTCGTTATTCGTTATTCGTTATTCGTTATTCGTTATTCGTTATTCGTTATTCGTTATTCGCTATGAATCCACTTCTTGTTTTCTTCAAGTAAATTGCGGGTAAGCTCAGGGGAGTAGTTGAGACTTTCAGCCCAGGCACACCAGGCATAAATATCTTTAGGAATGCACTTTGAATTAAAGCCGCGTTTATCAGGAAAAACGAACGTCCACCATAAATTAAATCGGGGATCGTCTCCATAAACTGCATCGCGAATGGTGTAGTAATCAATCCCGGCTTTTTCGCAGACATCATAAAGCTCCTGACATTGTGCAACTTTAAAAGCGATAGCTCTATTTTCTGTGAGCTTAATTACTTCAGCCTCATAAGAAGTAACCTGTCTGATTTTAATATTGGCATTATAAACCGTTGCATAAAGGTCGATTAACATTCTTCGGTCTTCTGGCGCGCCCCCAAGGATTAAAAATGGAACATTTTTTTCATCAAAAAGGGGGTGTTGTGCAGTTTCACCAAGATATTCGGGCTGTATAACAATTCTTTTATTATATTTTTTGGATAAATAATCGCCAGTTCCGGGATTTACCGTCGATCTGATAACTATCAGCGGGGACTCGCTCCAGGCGACGCATTCTTCGACAATGCTTATATCTAAAGCTCCTTCGCCGATAGATGGAGTAGGCACGCAAATGAAAGCCACATCCGCCTGATTGGCTTTACTTTTGCTTCTTGATGCAGGCGGGTTATAAATATAGGCGTCAGGGAAGAGCCTGTGAACTGATTTTCCCACCCAGCCGTGTCCAATGATTGTTACTGTCATGGCCGGAGTTACCTTTCTTGGCCTGCCTCGTCCAGGTCTGGATTCTGTAGTACTTGTTAAGGGTTCAGATTCTTCAGGTTCTCCAGAGATAATATTTATTTCTTCCTCAGCTTCTAAAGATTCGAGCTGTTTTTCATCATTAGCCACTAGTGGAGTAATTGTGATTTCGCTTTCGACTTGCTCTGCCGTTGTTTCGTTTGGAGTTGAAACTGTTGCCTGAATTTCATCTTTTGCGCCAACCACATTTTCTAAAGGCTCACTTTCTACCGGTTTAGGCTCCGCGTTTTCTTTAAATTCAAAAGTATTTGCTTTAAGTTTTGCTAAATCTTCATCAGTCCAGCCTCTAATCGGCCAGAATTTTTCAACCAGCCAGCTTAAGGGTCGAATTTGTTTATCCCAATTATTATCAAAAAACAGACTTCTAGCATATGCCTTGGCTTTTTCCTGATCTCTGTTTGAAATAGGATAGGGAAAACCAAAATCTCCGCCCTGAGTTCTGAACATATGAGCGTACCAGGTGTTTTGGTTAACTAAAACTTTGCCTCCCGAAAGCCAGGTTTTACATGCCACTTCAATTCCCTGAGAGCCCCAGCTGCCGAACTTTTCATCGCAGATATTAAGCTCGTTGTATTTTTCGCGGGTTAGCATCCAGCAGGAACCCTGAAGCGACATAGTTTCTGTTAATCCTTTTTCTTTTTTGTCAGTCTCATATTTTGGCCTGTGTTTCCAATCTTCAAAATATTGAAAGTGGGGGGTTGAGTCAAAACAATAAGAAGTGCTTCGCGGATTATTTTTTCCAACCCACATCATTTTTCTTCTTAAACGATCAGTTTTTCCGCACTGCTCGCATTTTTCTGGAGTTGGTCCCTGATATTTTTTCCATCCGCAGTGATAACATTTCCAATCAAAAGCCCATAGATTCCTCATTACAGGCACCATGGTTGTATCGTCACCGGCGACTTTAAATGCCTCAATCATCTTACGGTCAAAGCCTTTATCAAATGAGCAATGTGCATCGCATTTCATAACATATTTGGCTTTAGAGAGTTTGCAGGCTAGATTTGTGGCAGCTCTTTGGCCGATGCTCTTCGGCACATAAATTACATTAACTCTGTCGTTTTGGGGGATAGATGGATCCGCCCATTTGCCGTCTAAGACTGCAATAACTTCTGTATCAGCTTCGATGTTGGAGAGAATATCTTCAATAGTTCGGCCTAAAAACATTTCATTGCGACTAGGAATTAATATGCTCAGGTCTCGTGCGGACATAATGCCTATATATTTAACTTAATTACGCACAAAAAGCAACAAAGAGGATTACTTTAAATTTTTGTATAGTTGGGCTATTTTGTCGATGTGATATTCCTCCGCCCTTTCAATACACAGTTCGGAAAATGCCTTGTAACGCTCGGGATACTTGATTAACAGGTCGAGTTCGCTGAACAGCTGATCGGTTTTGTTTACGCCTATATAACAGTTTCCCAGATCCTTAAAATGACTTTCGTCAAGAGCAATTGTCGGAATTCCGAATGAGGCGGCATTAACAATTTTTAAGGGATTGGCGAGGTTTTTTTTATAAGGCCTCCAGACAACTTGAATGTCTATTTTTTTATAGAAATCAATTATATCTTCCCGCGAAAAAAAATTCGAGAATTCAATCAATTTTATACCGCGTTCCCTCAATCGTAGTTTCAGATCCGGGGGCAAAAAAGAAAAGGCCTTTGCATTTCCGATCACTCCTGCAACTGTGATCTTTTTTCGTGTTCTTTTTTCGCGATTGAAATTGCAATGATGCTGAGGGATGTGAACTATTTTGTTTTTAAGTCCCTGAGTGGACAAATTTATGTAGTCTCTTTGTGATAATACAATTGCTCCAACTTCAGGATATTTTTTTAACTGTTCGATGTAGCCGATTTCGTCAATTATGTCCAGGTATGCACTTTTTCCTTCGAATCTATAATCGCCTGAGGAATTAGGATTTGGTTTGACATAGATACAGACATCGTTTTTATAGCCCTTAGTTGGGTTCAATTTCGCGCCAATAGCTTCGGCTATTTGATCGGCGCGGATTATTGAGGAGACTCTTTTTAAGTAACCATTAGCAGGTTTCTTGTTGCCAGAATCATACTCTTGTGAAGGTTGGGTACTTAAAAAAGCTCTTTTGGCAAATATTGAGATAGCCATTAGAGATTGAAGAGCTCCTTTAGATTCCAGCCGGGTATTTTATCAAGAGTAGTTGTTTTGAGATTAACAGGTGGATGTTTAAAGCTATCCAGAGTAACCTTTGTCGGGGAGAAAGTTTTACCATGTCTGATGTCAATGATTGGTTCTTTTGATGCCCAGACTTCAAAATTATCATCAGTAAATCCGCCCCGTTTAATTTTCTTTGTGCCTGGTTCATACCCCCAGCGCCTTGCCCATAAAGGTTCGTGCCCTATAACTGACTCGAGATTTAACTCTTCTATTTTATTAAGTCGGGATTTATAATGATTAAGGGCAAGTTCCCGGTTGACGCAAAGACCAGAGAGGCAAATTAATCTATCGTAAGTGATTGCATAATCATCGGGATATTTCCATCTCCAAACATTATTGTTGTAATAAAAAATATTATCTTTTGGCGGTTGATACTCAAAGTGGGAAGCAGGGTAGAGAACGTCGTGTTCACAGAAAAATACATAATCTTCTTTGGCGTTTTCAAGGGCTGTGGTAATTTGTTTTGTCATAGTTATAAAACTCGGGGTTAGATTTAAAACTATATTATTTCCAAAATTGATTGGTTTGAGGGACACACTCGTTACGGGTAATCCGGAGGACTGAATTGTTTGCTGGACTATAGAGAAAATAGGCTCGTTTAACCTATTATCAGTATAATAAATTATTCCTTTGCTACTCATGTTTTTTTCTTACGACCACCAGCCAGTCGTCATACCTTTCTTTACGGCGGTTTAGTTTAGGGACTTCTATCTCGTAAGCGGTCAGGCTCTTTATGATATTTAAGTCTGCAACATCTTCGATAATATAAATGACATCGTCTTTGAGTAGAGGCATAAGAGTGAGGCAGGTTAGGATTTGATCCTCTGGTTTGTGGGAGCCGTCTTCAACTACAAAATCCAAATCTGCCCCGGTTTTTTTAATTAACTCTCGTAGATTCTTTTCGGAAGAGTGGTCGCATTTTATAACTTCTATCCGATTATCTTTAAAAATACGTTTATCATCTATTTCCGCTCCATATATCATTGCATTGGGGAAAAAATCTCTCCACATTCTAAGGCCTGGACCTTCACCGACTCCTATTTCAAGAACTTTTTTAATTGACTTACGCTCGTTACTGAACAAATCAGAGTAATAGGGGGTATAGCTGTGTTTTGAACCCGGATGCCTGTCGGTGCCGTATTTTTTTGCAAGTATGGTTAGGTCGTCGTTCATCTTAAGGTTTAATCCACATCCAGCTTCTGAATCTGTCTCTTATTTCATTATCTCTGCGTTCTCTTCTGCCTAAAAGATACCAGTTTTTTATGTCGTAAGCCTGAGTGAAAGCGTTGACTACATAAATTACATGAACCGTTCCAGCCTTGGTTTTTCCGCTGGTATAAATATAGTCGTGCCCGCAAATCACTCCTCCTTTTTTTACTTTCCTGCTCCATTCAGCTAAGTCTTCAGCGATATATCTGAACTGGTGATTACCGTCAATATAAACAAAATCCAGACTCTCATCTTCAAAGTCTACAACCGCTTCCATGGAAGTCTTTCTGATAATCTCGCAGTTGGGATATGGTGCTAGAACTCTTTTGGTGTGTTCGTATAAAAAATTCAGCCTGTCCTGAATCGGGGATTCATGATAATTTTTATCGTATTTCCATGGGTCGATTGCAAATAATTTAAGTCCGGCTTTAGCGAAATGTATTGAAAATTCACCTTTATCCACGCCTATTTCTGCACCAACCTTAAAACCCATATCAACGAAAAATTGAGGTAAATCATCGCGAGAGCAATCCGGGATTTCTGCCGGCGCGCCTGTGAGTTTTAATCCATCAATTAGTTTCATTGTTAGTAGTTATGAGTTATGGATAATGAGTTATGAGTGGGGAGTTTGTAGAATTTGTTTAACTCCTAACTCCTAACTCATAACTATTTAATAATCATCCAGCTCAAAGTCTTATCATTTCTGGGGTCTTTGCTGCCCGATTCCGGATGACCGAAAGTGTAAAAGTTTTCAATCTTAAAGGTTTTAACAAAAGCATCAACAACATGACTGACATGACATAAAACATTGTTAGCCCCGGGATCAGTACAGAAGTAATCGTGTCCGGCAATAATTCCGCCCTTTCTGACTTTATTCCACCAGAAGAAAAGATCTTCAGCGATGTAGGGGAAGCGGTGATCCCCGTCAATATAAACAAAGTCTAAACTTCCGTCCTTAAAATCCTTTAGAGCTTCCATGGAAGTCTTTCTGATAATTGTGCAGTCTTTATATGGAGCGAGAGTTCTTTGGGTATGTCCATATAAAAAATCCTGTCTTTCCTGCGCCTTCTGGCTTCTGCCTGCGCCTTCGTAAGCTTTCCAGGGATCAATAGCGTACATTTTTAACCCTGCTTTGCAGAATTTTTCAGTAAATGCTCCTTTATGAATGCCTATTTCTGCTCCTGTTTTGAATCCCATAGCAGCAAAAAACTCAGGAAGTTCTTCCCTTGAATTGTCAGGGATATGAGCCGGTGCACCTTTTAGTTGTTTTATACCGTCGATTAATTTCATAGTTAGTTAGTTAGTTAGTTAGTTTTGCGATGAACGAATAACGAATAACGAACTAACTATTTAACAAACATCCAACTCCGCCATTTATCTCTTTTTTCGCCTTCTTTTTTATCTTTGCTTCCGAGTAAAAACCAATTAGTAATTCCAAAAGCTGCAACATAGGCTTTAAGAACATAGGCCACATGCCAGATCTGCGCACCAGTCCCGGTTTTAACAAAAAAGTAATCATGTCCCGCGACTATTCCGCCCTTTCTAACTTTTTTTGTCCATTCAGCCAGATCCTCGGCAATATAACGAAATTCATGGTTTGCGTCAATATAAACAAAGTCCAGGCTTTCATCTTCAAAATCCTCTACAGCTTCCATTGAGGTTTTTCTAATAATTTCTGCGTTTGGAAAGGGGGCTAAAACCCTCTGGGTATGCTCATACTGAAAGTCGAGTCTTGCCTGGCCCCTGGGGTTTTCAAATCCTTTATATATTTGCCAGGGATCAATTGCATAAAGCTTTAGTCCGGCTTTGGCTAATTTCTCTGAAAACTCACCTTTATAAACTCCTATTTCAGCTCCGGTTTTAAATCCCATATCAACGAAAAATTGAGGTAAATCATCGCGCGAACAATCGGGAATTTCGAAAGGCCGGCCTTTTTCTTTTATGGCGTCAATTAGTTTCATCCCGTTAGAAGCAGATCGCGATCAATCTATCGATGACCGGCTCCTTTCTTATTAATTCCATATAGTCTTTTATTATCATAATCTAATGCGTCCTGCGATCGCGGCTTCTAACGGGATCATGGTTTCTTGCTTCGGGTAAGATTTTCCCCGTTAGATGTAGGAACTGTTTTAGCCTATTTTTTAAGTAGCGTTTACCCATCCCGGATTTTAAATATTTTTCCCTTGCTTGTGCATCTTCTTCATTAATACATGCTTCATAATATATTAGTTTCCAAGGACCTCGTGATTTTGTCCATGTTGATTTGCCTTCAGTATGTTCTTTGAAACGCTTCCGCAAGTCGACTGTATAACCAGTGTACATTTTTCCGTCCTTTTCACTTTTTAATATATACGTATAAAACATAATTTAGTACGGGATCATAGTTTCTTAGGCAGGGTACTAGGATTTAGTAACAAATATTCCATAATCATAAAAATATAAAAAATCAATATTTGTTTTGAGAAAGCATTTTAACGCGTCCTCAGGCGTTTCGACAATGGGTTCATCGTCGTTGAAACTAGTATTGAGAAGGATCGGGACCCCAGAGATTGATTGCCACTTTTTTATGAGGTTATAAAACCAGTGATTTAATTCTTTTTTGACAGTTTGAAATCTGGCAGTTCCGTCAACATGTATAACAGCCGGAACCTGATCTTTTTTATTTTCCTTAAACTTTACAGCAAATGACATATATGGACTGTCGTAATTTTCCTCAAACCAATCGTCGACACTTTCCTCAAGGATGGACGGTGCGAAGGGGCGAAACCATTGCCTGTGTTTAACCTTGTCATTGATATATTTCTTCATCTCCGGATTTCTCGGATCAGCTAAAATGCTTCTGTTGCCCAAAGCCCGTCTGCCTGATTCAGAACCTCCGCCGAAAACAGCGACTATTTTTTGATCATTAATCTTATTTAAAACAAAATCATCTGTAGTTTTGCTAATTTTGATCCGGGTTTTATAAGACTTCAGAGCTGCATTTATATCTTTTTTCGAGTACACTTTTCCCAAATAGGGAGACTGATTCTGAGGTTTATTTTTGATTCGCGGATTGCCTAAAACGTGGTGCCATAAGTATCGGGCTGATCCTAAAGCCAGCCCCGCGTCATAAGGAACAGGGTCACAAAAAACATTTTTTATTTTTGGAATTCTGCGTTTAATTTTTCCCAGCATTACAGAATTTAAAGAGACCCCTCCTGAAAAGCAGATATTTTCATGACCTAATCCATTAACGAAATTTTTAAGATGAGCAAATAATAGATTCTCTGAGTATTCCTGAAGAGACGCAGCAACATTGAATTTTTCCTGTTCTGAAGATTGGGCGAGGCGTGCTAATTGCGGTCGGTTTTTTTCAAACTCGTTAAACAATTCAGTATATTTAGGCTCACCAAGCGCTGCCATGGCCATAACCGTACCCTCCTGACCGCCTTTTGGAGGACCTACGGACAAACCAAATATCCATTTCGTTGACCGGTTCCAGATTCCTCCTATCGGGACTTGTTTTGAATCAAATATTTGGATTCTTTTGATTCTTTTGCCCAGCCCTTCGTCTATCGTGAATGATGTCGGGACACGGCCTTCCTCGTTTCCGTAACCGTCAATGGCTACTATAAGAGCTCTGTCGAAATTGCTGGTGTAATAGGCGTTTGCGCCATGACTTAAATGATGTCCAAACTCATAGTACTCGCCATGACTTTTTCTTAGTATTTCGTTCATTTTGTCGATACTGTTTTGCTCATGGCAGACTTCATGGTACCGGCGTCTTGCTTTGCCAACTACATTAGCAAAGGTGAAGTAATTAATGCCGCTTAGATTTTGCTGCCTGTCCAGAAAGAATTTCAACCCGTCTCCGTATTCCATTTTTTTTCTGCTAAATCTTTCCCATTCTTCATGAATAACCGGAATGCCATTTTCCAAAATACAATATGAGACATCATGCCCTGAGTGAAAACCAACTATTTTTGTTTTACTTCTCATCTCTTTTTACTCCGTGAAGGTAAAATGCCCGGGCCGTTTTGCCGGATCCCCAATAAGGAATGGAGGGGATTGGGGTTCTATCAGAGTGAGTGTAATATCGCATTCCTTTGTGGGTTTTAATCTGGAAAACCGGATTCTCGCTTTTCCAGTAATAAATCTTATCAAACACATCAGGTTTACGCGTGCGTTCCTTAGGGAAATTTTTTTCTTCGGCTGACCATTTTGGTGCGCCCTCGAATAATTTGTTCAGGGTTTGCAAATAAAATTCGCGGCCAACGATTTGGGCATGAGTCGCGCCTTCTTCCTTATAAAAATAATAATCCCGCGCATCAGGCATAACGTATAAATTGCTGTCCCTATAGCATTTATCTAAGTTCGGAGGCACGAATTCAAAATAATCAGGAGGATAAAGGCAGTCTGCTTCAGCAGAAATTACAAATGGGGTAGCGGCAATTTCAAGCGCAATCTGAACCTGACGGAACATATTAAAGCCGGAAGTTCCAACATCGCCAACACAGATATTTTTACCTAAATCAATTGGTTTTTGGGAAACGCTGATGATTGGTAAACCGCCTGAAACCTTTAACAAATTTTCAATAACCCGCGCTTCGAATCCCGGATCTTCACGATTGGAGGTGTAGTAAATAATGGTAGCGTCTGTTCTTTTCATATTCTTACTCTTAACCCAATTTTTTTATTTAATAAAGTGGGGAAGTTGGTTTGTTTAAGGTATTCATAAATTGGCGCTTTGTAATTTTTGTTTTTAAGATCTGGCGACAGCCATAGAAATTCCTGAACGACATCGCGGTCCAAAAAAGGGTAGCGGGTTTCAATAGAATGAGAACCTGCAACATATTCTTCTTTGCCTAAATATGAATATTGATAGCCTTCATAAAAATTTTCCCACAGTGTTAATTTATCAGGAAACTTTCCCTTAAAGGTACTTTGGTGGGGTTTTAGTGCGTAATCACCGATTATTTCATCAGCTCCCTGTCCGCTTAAATATACCTTTCTGCCTTCTGAATGCGCATCCCGGCAGATTTTGGAAAGCCCTAAAGAAGCACTATCGCTTTTTAGGGTCTGGGGGATTTTATATTTAAATTCCTCAATGTTATTTTTGATCCATTCGGGTTCATCTTGAAAATCCTGAGATTTGTCTAAATATTCATAATCAGGAACCAGTTTCATTCTATCCTCCAAAACGCCTTTATCTTCATTTCCGGCAATGATATAAGCTTTGAAATCTACTTCTTGTTTTAATAATTCAGCTGCAATTGCCCCGCTGTCATAACCGGAGGAGAGTCCAATAAAACAACCGTCAACAACCCGTTTTTTTATTGATGAGCGAAAGGCTGCAATCCAATCTTCGTAGTGATTTTTGTGCTGATTTAGGTCAAATTCGTAAATTTTTTTGCTTTCAGCCGATCCGACCTGCCTGCCGGCAGGCAGGTTAAAATTTACAATCTCGATTGTATTTGCCGGGATCTTTTTTCCGCCGACACCAGATTCATAACTTGCGCACTCCAAACCATTTCGCCAAAGGGGTTTTGTGGCAAATAAATCCGTTGCGAAAACTGCCAATTTTTTATTGAAATCATATAAAGCGATTGCCCATTCACCGTCTAAGTGTTTTATAAAATCAGGTCCATATTTTTTGTATAGGGGAATTAAGTTTTCGCCATCGCTTTTGATAAATTTATGATTATATATTTCTCCGTTATAGAGACAAATTATTCCATCTTCTTCATAAGGCTGGGGAGTGAGCTCGCCGGTTATCGATAGAAGATTATGAATAAAAGTGAACCCATGCGATTCTATTTTATTTGTTAAATCCTGCCCGCGTTTTTGGATATAAAAATTATTTCCCTCGTGTTTGAAAACTAGGATACCGCACATGAATTTAAAGTTTATTCGTTACAATAATTACATTATCATCTCTGAATCTGCGCCTCAGTTTTGGTATTTCACAATTATACATACTTAAAGCGGCGGCAACTTTTTCCGGCTCTGAAGCATCCTCGACTATGTAAATAACATTTTTATTAACGATTGGCATTAAGGTTAGGCAACTAAAAATTTGATCTTCAGTTTTATGAGAGCCGTCGTCTACGATTAGATCAACATCCGAAACAATTTTCTTAATGAGATTTTCTAAATCCTCTTTTTTTGTTTGGTCGCAGAGGAAACTTTCGATCCGTTCATCATTATAAAGAGCATTAGGAAGTATATCGATTCCATATATTTGAGCATTTGGAAAAAACTCCCGCCACATCAGTAAGCTTGCACCAGTTTGATAATCTCGCCACTTAAGTGCCATTTCGCGATACCCTATTCCTATTTCTAAAACCTTTTTTGTAGTGTCTATCTTATCTTTCAGAAGTTCATAGTAGGTGGGGGTAAAAGGGTGTTTAATTTGAGGGCATTTATCTGATAAATATTTAAATGCGAGCTCGCTTAAAAGATCTATCTTATCCATGGAAGCTATACTAGTATAAAAAAATATTCATGTCATCAGGTAAAAGGTTGGAAATAAAGTGTGACTACTGACAAGCGGTGGGTGGAGTGGAAGAAACTGTTAACACCCCGCTATCTAAAGTTACATAACCAACTCCGCCGGCAGTATCACCCATAACAATACAGCCAGGAACGCTAGAGGAACCTGAATATATCTTCTTAGCATGAGTATTGGCGTTCCCATTAGCAGATCCAAAATAGACATCTGTTAAGGATGAGTTTCCAAGGACTGCTTTATTAGCCCCAGCACCGATCGCAGCTTGTCCGATAACTATGCTGTTATTGTCATTATTATCGTAACCCTGAACATTGGCACCTATGTATACGCTGTTATTAGCAGTAGTTAAGGGAGTATTTCCATCTGATTGATAAAATGCTGTATTTGTTCCGATTAAAACATTACTGATTCCTGTTGTTATCCGTGAGCCGGAACTGTCGCCGATTGCAACGTTCGAACCATCTGTTGTGATGGAGCCTAATGAACTGAAGCCTATCCCAATATTGTTGCCTGCGGTGGTGTTGCTTTCTAGTGCTCCCATACCCAACGCTACATTTTTGTCGCCTGTTGTATTTACTTCGAGCGCGCGGAACCCTAGTGCTGTGTTGTAGCTGCCTGTTGTAGTGCTATCTAAGGCGTGTGAGCCGATTGCAGTATTATCCTCTCCGTTGAAAGAGCCTGATGACAAGGCGCTGTTTCCAATAGCTGTATTGTGGTTGGAGCTTGAGATAGAGTTAAGGACATTGTGTCCAAATGCTGTATTCGTAAGTAGTGAACGCCCGCCACGGCCGACAGTCATTGAGTTCACGATTGCATCATTAGTAGAGGTGAGAGCGTCTGCTGTCAGGTTGTGTAAACCTAAGTTAACATCTGAAGTTGCTCCGGTGTATGGGACTAGATTGGAGACATCTACATTTACATTGCCGGTGATGGTTCCGGTGACATCAAGATTTCCGGTTATTTTAGTATTTCCAGTTACATCAAGTGTGGAAGCAGGTGAGGAGATGCCGATACCAAGTCTTTTGTTTGTATCATCCCAAAATAAATTAGAGTTGTCTTGTGTGATGGAAGTACCATTAGAAAATAGTAGAGAGCCTGCAGAAAATGAATCGGCTCCTGTTCCTCCTCTGGAAACAGGTAACAGTCCCAGCCAGCCAATAGAATGGACACGATTTGCTGAAGAAATTGTAATATTCGAGTCATTCTGAAATGTTTGATTCTGACCTGATAGTCCGTTTAAGGTTCTTATGTCAGCGAATGCCTCTGAAGGCGAAAGGAAAGAAGGTAAAAGAAGTAGTGATGTGGCTATTGAGCCTAATAGCTTAAAACCTCTCATACCTTACTCTAATCTTTATTATTTATGTTATGCAAGGGATCGTTTTGAGAGAAAATATTATTTAAGTCCATAACTATTAAAAATTTTGAGCAATCTCTCGGGCAGTATCTCCCATGACGATACAAGCAGGAACAGTAGAGGTCTACTGAGGCCTTTGTAGGTTAGAAGTCTTAGGGAATGTATTTCTTGAAAATTGGGGCAAACAAGGATTATATTAAGGTCAAATATGAATGATGATTGGGGGATAGTCTATTATCAAGGCCCAACTCAGAGCAACTCTCCGATTCAGGAATTTATTGAAAGCTTAGAGAAAAGAGCTCAAAATAAGATAGTAAGAACTTTAGAACTTCTTGAGAGCTATGGACTCAAATTGGGGATGCCATACACTAAGAAAATGGCAGGTACAGATTTATGGGAATTAAGAATATTGGGGCAAGATAACTTAAGAATTTTTTATGTAGCTATAACCGGTAAATCATTCTTACTCTTGCATGGTTTCAATGAAGCTCCACGGGCTTACGCCCGTGGTTTTTCTAGCTTCAAGCGACAAAGGTCGCTTGTCCTCACACTTCGTGCTCGGAAAAATCTTCATCCACGAGCTAATGCTCGAGGTTTTAAGATTTGTCGCTATAAAAAGAAGCAAAAAACTGATAAAAAAGAAATAGAAACTGCTCTTGCTAGGTTAAGGGATTTCCATTTCCGTAAGTCAAGCTAATATGTTGTAATATCACAAAATTGTGATATAATGAATTTAATATGGATTTCAAAACACACAAAAAACAATTATTAAAGGATCCTGAGTTCAGAAAAATCTATGAAGAAACTGAGCTTGAGTTTCAAATTGCCAAAGCTGTTATTGAGGCCAGGATAAATAGGGGACTTTCCCAAAAAGACTTAGCAGAAAAGTTACATACCAAACAATCTGTTATCTCAAGGGTAGAAAATGCTAAAACTACTCCTTCGTTATCCTTCCTGAAGAGATTAGCCGAAGCTCTTAATGTTTCACTCCAGGTACAACTTAGAGCCTAAGCAAAGCTTACGATTCGACGATGTTACTTAATTCCATATTTGTTAAATATGATGGTTAATCTTTCCGGCAGTATATTGCGATAAAGAGCAAGATGCTTTCTTTTATGGGGATGGAAGTGGGCGACGTTGGCTTTTGTTCCGGCGATTTTTAAGTTTTCCTCAATTTTATATATCCCTAAATTGTAGGCGGGACTTAATAGAGTGTATCTGCTGTTAATGTTATTGATATTGTTCTGCCACATATAGGTCAATGCATTTTGTTCATTAGTTCCTCTGAGGGTCATATATTTCCAAATATCTTCAAAAATATCTTGCGCGGTTTCTTTAAAGAAGAAGCTGCCGGCATTCCAGACATGGGAGTATGCGCCATGGGTTGTAAAGGCAGAATCTGTTTTTAGAGCGAGATCGAATAGCTCGAGCTGAAAAGCATCGTGATCGTGGAACCAATAAATAATGCCATCTTCGAAGAAGCCTTTTTTGAAAAGTTCATTAATTGCCGGGATTTTGGTTGAGCGGTTTTGGTCAAAGACCTCATAGTCATCGACAATTACAGATTTAACGCCGCGGTATTCATAAGGAAAATTGGTAACCAGAATTATATCTTTAGGATCCCATCCTAACTCAAGGCTATTATCGACCTGAATTTTAGTAAGGTCATCGTGTTCTTTGGAAAATTGCTTTGAGGGATTGATGTAGATCAGCAGGTTTTTCATACAGAGAAGTCTTTGAGGTCAACGAAGTTGCTTAAGACAGTGGTTCCAGGCTCAACTTCTCTAAAATCATAGCGGTATTTGAACAGGGGATAAATTTGGGAATAGTGATAATTTCTTTCTTTAAAGTCATCAGCATCATGAATGATGATATATTGGGCAAGATTTGCCAGTTTTCGGATTTCTTCGACGCGTCTTGCCGAGGGGGAATGGTCAACTAAAACAACATCCCACTTTTTGTTTATCAATTTTTCAGCATCTTCCCAGTCTTTCATAAAAACAAACCTGTGCCGGAAAGGTTTGTCTTTACCGGTTTGATAATATTTTCTGACAAAGTTAAACCACATCTCGTGGTTTTCAAGTGTTAGAAGATATCTTTGCTGCTTTCTGCAGATCCAATGAAGATAAGGGGTGCTGAAAACACCGGGTCCGAGCTCGAGAACGTCACCGGTTGTTCGATTCATCACTTCCATTAAAACCGGAAGGAAGGTGCTATATCTTATTGAGACGTTCATGTTTGTAGCCATAATTTCGTTAATCGTTGCCTCCGAAGGAGGGGTGTATAATCGTTAATCGTTAATCGTTAATCGTTAATCGTTAATCGTTAATCGTTAATCGTTAATCGTAAGTCCAAAGTTTTTTATCTTCGGGCCAGGTGGGAACGGGCATAAATTTTTCAATTAGCCACGAAAATGGATGAATCATGCCTGGTTCTTCATTATTCATCCAGTGATTCGTTGCCCATTGCCAGCCGCCTTTGGATTGAATTCCCAGCTTGTGTCTCCTTAATGCATTGCCTGCAACCTCCTTGTAGTAGCGGGCATTTTTAAACAAATGAGCGTACCAGGTGTTTTTATTAACCTTGACTTCGCCTCCACCTAACCAATATTTTAATCCAACCTCCATTTGCTCCGCACCAAAAGGGCTGTAGGCTGTTACTCTGTCATCCAAAAATCCCACTTTCTTCATAAAATACTTTCTGTTGGCAATATAACAGCTTCCCTGCATGATCATAGTATCGTCTATTAAATGATCCTTTCTTTCAACTGCCCGCGCTTTCCACTCAATAGGGAACATCGCTTTGCCAAAGATTCCGCTGGCGACGGGATATGTTAAATAGTGATAATCCTTGGGCGGGAAGCGCATATCCCTTTTCCAGCCGTCAGCATATAAGGAATATCTCCTCGGAACAACCAGCCAGTTTTCTTCCATATTGCCGGTGATAATTTTGTCAAAACCCGGACCAAAAACGCAGTGCGCGTCACACTTCATAATATATTTACCGCGTGCCACCTTGAGTCCTTTATTAATTCCGCCCCGCATGCCTAATGGAGATTTCGGGTAATTAAACTTAACCCGCGGATCATTTCTCGGGAACTCAACCGGAATTCCGTCATCGACATTTACAAAGATTTCTATTTTACCTTTCGCGTTATCTAAAATACTGTCGATTGTTTGGAGTAGATAAGGTTCTTTGTACGAGGGGATAATTATCGAAAGCATAGAGTTTTTTTATCAGACTCTTTTTTCCCACATCAGGCTAGAACTGTCAAGGCTGAGCTGTGTTTTTCGTCGATTTTAAAACACCGAGTTTTGACATTTTTAACTGGGTTTTTTTAAGAATGGTGGCATTCATATCCTGAGATTTAAACCATTTTATAAACTGCGCGATATTTTCTTTTTCAGAATATTCAGGTTTCCAGCCGAGTGATTTGAGCTTTTTTATATCAGAAAATGCATGCCTGATATCGCCTGCGCGGTAGCTGCTGTTAGGTTTAATCTCAGGCTTGATTCCTAATTGATTTGAAATCTGTTTTGCTAAATCCGAGACTGAATATCCTTTTCCGCTGCCGACATTAAAAACTTCATAATCAGCTTTTGAAGATTCCATAGCGAGAACATTCGCCGAAGCTACATCTAAAACTGAAACATAATCTCTAATCTGTGCTCCATCTTCGAAGATCGTAGGGTTTTCGCCTGATGCTAATTGAAGCGTAAAAATTCTTAAAGCGCCCGAATAGACATTTTTAAATGATTGTCTCGCGCCGTGAACAATTGAATATCTCAAAGCTGTTGAAGGAATATCATGTAATCTGCCGAAATTGATTGCCATTAATTCCTGAGTATATTTAGAAATAGCATAGGCGTTCGGCGGATCATTATGATCTTCGGTATTCGGCAGTGAAGCAATCTTCCCTTTGCACTTTGGGCATTTAGGATCCCAAATGCCTTTTTCTAAATCTGATTCGGGCCTGTCTTTTGGATAAACGATTCCGTCTTTAGAGCATTTCCATTTGCCCTGACCGTAAACGAATTGAGATGAAGCTACGACAATTTTTTTGACGGGCAACTGCTGCGAGACTATAACTTCATAAAGATTCGCAGTGCCTGTAATATTGATTGAAGTGAATTTTGAAAATTCAGGCATTAAATCCATCCAGGCTGCGAGATGAATTACATATGAAATGCCATCCAGAGCTTTTTTCCAGTCGTTCTTATTCCAAACATCGCCTTTGATTTTTTCAATTCTTTTATCTAAATATTCCGGCCATTTTCCGTTGTGGGTTTTAGGTGAGAGGTTGTCAAGAATTCTGACAGAGTAGCCTTTTTTAAGAAGAAGATCTGCGGTGTGTGACCCGATGAATCCCGCTCCGCCGGATACTAAAACCCTGGTTTTCATTGTGCTATTATACCCGCGCTTACCCTAATTACTATGCAGGCTGTTATTTTATGTGCCGGTAAAGGCACGAGATTGAATCCACTAACTGAAACGTTACCTAAAGTTATGCTTCCTGTTGGCGGACAACCGCTTCTGGGCAGGCACATAAAACATCTTAAAAAATATGGAATCAACGAGATCTTCATTAATCTGCATTATCTGCCTGATTCTATAACAGATTATCTTGGGACAGGGGAAAAGTTCAATGTCAAAATAACTTATTCAAACGAAAAAGAACTTTTGGGGACCGGAGGAGCATTAAATTCATTTAAAAAAACACTAAAAAAGACATTCTTTTTACTATTCGGAGATATTCTTACCCAGTTAGATATAGATAAATTATTGAAGTTTCATAAAGAAAAAAACGCAGATATTACAGCAGTTGTTGCTGAAACAGATCATCCTTTAGATAGTGACCTGGTAAGTTTTTCGCCTGATTTTAAAATAGGGAAGATTTACTTTAAGCCGCACAAGAATAAGCCTGAAACCGGTTACGGACTGGCAGCTGTTTATATGATTGAGGCTGAAGCTTTGGGGTCTTTGCCGGAGGGAACTTTTGAATTTGAAAAAGGGTTTTTACAAAAACTGGTAGAGGAGGGGAAGTCAGTATATGCTTATATGACTAATGAATTGGTTAAGGATATTGGAACGCCTGAGAGATATGCCAAAGTTAAGAACCAGGTTTAAATACCCCATTTAGGTCTAATTTCTTTTTCATAATAGTCCCGCCAGACCTTCAAAGAATAATCCCAGCTTTGTTCATTGTTTGATGGATTTTCTTTTGTGCCGTTATTATGCGTCCTTGGAAAATCTCTGTGCTTGTGTGCATGCCATGTATTTTTATTGACCATTAATTTGCCTCCGGCCTGCCAGGCTTTAAAGACCATTTCATGACTATCCTGATAGTGTGGTCCATAGCCTTCAGTCTGAAGCTCTCCGACAACTTTATCCCACCAATCTCTCTTCATAACCCAACAGCTTCCCTGCATTGCCATCGACTCCTGAATTGGCTCATTATCATTTCCCGGGGCTTCAACACCTGAGAATTTTTGACCTGCACCCGCGCCAACAATCTTAAGTTTCATAAAATCAACTGGCGGAATATTCATAACCTCCCATTTAACCGGATCAAGGAAATATCTTCGTGGAGTAACTATCCAGTTTGGTTCCAGATCGCGGGTTAAGATAACGTCATAGCCTTTGCCGAACGAACAATGTTCATCAGTTCTCATAATAAATTCGCCTTGCGCAACAGCAACTCCGGCATTAATTGCGCCTCTCATTCCGCGGTTCCGCCCTAAATGTACAACTTTAACTCTTTCGTCAGAATTAAGAGGGGTTTCAGGCCAATAACCATCTAAAACTGCAATGATTTCTATTTCCCCTTCGGCATTATCTAAAAGCGACTGAATTGTTTTGTGAAGCAGGGGATCTTTGTATGAGGGAATAATGATAGATAACATAGCGCGATTATATGAAGGGAGCCTCTATTTTACAAGCTGTGGGGTTTAGAAGACGTTATTGTAGTAGTCATAACTGAGTTTTTTCCTTGAGCCCCAGCCTGAAGGGAAGTTTACTTCGCCTTTCGCATAGCGGAACGAGCCAGTATCTGTATCTACTTTCATAATGAACCAGTTGCCGGTTTTATTTGTATAACCATAAAAGGCAATCTCTTCATCGTCAATTTCACTGATGGTATATCCGTCTGTCGGTTGATTTTCCGCCGGATTAATTTTATTTCCGGTTGTATCTTCAAGAAAGACCTTGCTCTGGGGACCGCTGTTATTGCCAAGGAAAAGATTCTCAGCCTTTTTATTGAAAAGAGAGAATAAGAATAAGGTTACACCTGCACCACCGATTAACTTCAAAAACGCTCTCTTATCGATATCAGCTATGCCAAAACCTTTTTTGCCTTCTGTTTCTTCCTCAGCTTTTTCAGTCTGTTTTTCTGGTTTAGCGTCTAAAACTGTTTCGAAGGCAAAATTATCAGATTCATCAAACTGCTTTCTGGCCCGCAGAGGAAGCATTCTGTAGGCAAAATAAATTAATACAGGATAGAGGACGATAGCCAGAGTTAATTGAGCGTAATTCGTTGCAGTCATAAAAGCTGCAATAACAGCCAGACATGCGATGACGAAACTTGAATAGGCCAGTAAAATTCTTTGCATACTTATTGAATCTCCTTAATCTCGGCAAATTTTTCTGATATAAAACCTTCTGCTTCATAAAACCTGATTCGATACCATGAAGAATCGGCAGAGATCATTTGAAAAATCTGGCCATCCAAGGCTTTGCCGATTGTTGCTGATTCAGTTGAAGGCTTTTCTCTGATACTTATGGAATCAGCGCCTAAAGTGTTAATAGAAAGAAAAGCTGATGTCGATGCCGGTGTTATGAAATCCGGTCCGGCGGCACCTTCCTCTCTTTTTACCTGAGCTGCTTTTGTTGATTCTGTGGCCTCTTTGTAATCTAAAGCTCCTTCTATAAGGGTTTGCATATATTCCAACGTTCCGGCATCAGGTGCTTTCTCTTTTTCCTGAGTTTTTTCCAGATCCTCTAATTCCTTTGGTGTCAGTATCGACGGGTTATCATCTATAAGAGTTATTCCGGAAAGTAGGGCTTTTGTCTGAGCAGTATGTGCTTTTATTTTTTCTGTAGAGGCAAGAGTGATATTTGTTACGCCTATTGCAATAAGTAATCCAAAAATAACAGTTAAAGCAAGCATTTCAGGTGCTTTATGTAATACTCCTTGCAGGAACTGGTTTTGCAAAAAAGGGGAGGAATAAGATTCATTTTTTTGTGATGAAGGCTTGGTTACCTCAGTTTTAACAGGTTTTTCAATAATATACTCATCAGAGCTGTACTTCTCTTTTGATTTAAGAGCTTTCTTGCCGGCAAAATAACCACTTTTTAGAAAAGCATCTAAAGAGGTCTTCGTATAAACTCTCTCTTTTGCATGATTCCTCTTTGGTACGAGAAGACCTCTTTTTTCCAGCCTTCTAAGAGTAGTAGGAGAGATGCCCAGCTTGCGTGATGCTTCTGATATAGATAGAGGTTTACCGGATTTGTGGTTTGCGAGCTCTTCGAGTGTGAAATAGCGATTTTTACCATCAAGCCTTACTGAATGTAAGACTCCAGAGTTATCCCATCTTCTGATTGTGTCAATTGAAACACCCAGAAGCTTGGCAGCTTGAGATATTGAAACTAATTTTTTTTGCTTAGGCAGAACGGCGCTCATATTTTTCTATGTATTGGTTATCCTCTGCTTAGGTAACCCTTACTCCGCATTTCCGTCTGCTTAGCTAGTTTCTCTGTTAGGCTAGATAGTTGTCAACAATTGACAAAGTTTGTTTATAAATGTTTATAATTGTTTACTATTGTTTAATTCGTTAGCTTTAAAATATGGAAGAACTTTTCACAGTTGAACAGGTGGCCAAACTCTTAAAAGTCCACCAAATTACAGTTAGAAGGTATGTAAAAGAGGGCAAATTAAAAGCTTTTCGTGCTGGAGGTAATGTCAGGATCTCAGCAGAAGCACTAAAATCATTTACTCAGAGTTTTGTTCCTAAAATTAAAAACCCCAAAGCCGCCTCAGCTGAGGCTAATTTCTCCTTTGATGACCCTCTTTTCAGGCTTAAGGCGAGAGGACTTGGTATGAGCAGATTGGATCAAAAATGAGATTCCGCAAGCTGACGCATGCGGCATCTCCTGTTCGTTGGAACAATAAATATGCCTACAACAAGTAAAAAGAGATTTAAGATCAAAGATCGCAAAAATTTATTCTTATGACTGTAATACGGCGCAAAATTTTTATTGATTCTTCTATATTGATTGCCTTTATAGACAGAGGTGATCCAAACCATCTTAAGGCTACAAAGGCGATAGAGGACATGGCAGGCATTGGTTGCCGTCTTTATACGAGTTCTGAGGTCGTTTCAACTTCATATGGCCTTTTAGCCCGGACTGTGGGTATCACAGTTGCTCTGGAGTTTCTTCAGGCAATGACCCAGTCAGGAATAGAGATATTATATCCGCAAAAGGCAGACTTAATAACTTCATATAGGATTCTTAAGGTTCACCGGGATGAAAAGATTTCACTTAGAGAAGCGATTAGTGCTACTTTGATGCAGAAAAAGGGAATTAACCAAATATTAACCTTAGCTCACTGGAATAATTTATTTGGTACAACTGTCAGCAACATTACTTCTGTCTAGCAGGATCAAAAATGGTCAACTTATGCATAGGTGGTCAACTTTGGCATAGGTCTGTGAAAAAATATTCTATCCTATAAAATAATTTTTTCAAAAAAAATGCGATTTTAAGGACTTTTTACGATTATAGGTTATTCAAGAAATGCATAACGGCCAAGAATTCTTAAATGTCACAAAAGACTTTAAATCCGAGTGATCAATAAAAGTACTCTTTAATAGGCTGTTACAACAGGCTGATTAAAGTGGAGCCCGAATAGTTAGAGTCTATGAAATAGAGATTTAAAGAGGATATTTTCTCAATAGCGAAAAATTCCTTTAAATATAAGCCTTTTTCAATATACATTTTTTTATATCAAAATAATATTTATTTTAATAACATTTATATGTTAATAGAAAACAATTAAAATTGTATATTGTGCTGCAAGCAAATTGAAGCAGAAGCGGGAAGTTTTATACATTTTTTGAGGAATAAAAAAAACGACTATAATGAACTCCTTAAACCCTTAGTCCGGGCTCTAATAAATACTTGACATCATTGATATAAGCTTTTATTATTATTTTAGTACACTTAATCTATCATAGGCATGAATGAACCAATTTTAACAATTTCTATCGCAGCAAAACTTTTAAATATCCACCCGAGGACAATAATGTTGTATGAAAGAACAAAACTATTCAAACCGCATAGAACTGATACACAGAGACGAATGTTCTCGGATAGGGATTTGGAAGATCTGCAGTTCATTAAGTTCTTAACTCAGAAAAAAGGCATAAATCTTCAGGGTGTAAAAATTCTTTTGGAGGCTATAGAGAGGGCTGCAAAAGGTGGAGTTAATCTTAAGAGCTCGCTTTTTCCTGAATTTAAGGCCGAGAAATTGTTTTAAGGCGGCTTTGGGTTCTGATGATATGAATAACTACATTATTGCGAAGCAAAAGAAAATGCAGACGATAGTCTGCGATATCTTATTATATAGTGGTTATATATTAAGACATAGTATTGAGCCTGAATCCTAATTTTCTTTCTGAAGAATGCTTGATAAATCCCAGATGATATAAACGATACCAACGCCCAAAAAATAAGCTGTTAAGGTATACATCAGGTCTGATATGTCTCCGTTAAAATAAGTTCCTGCTGAAGTGTTGATCGAAAATAAATAGTCACCTATAGTCTGACCGATCATAGCAATAATAAGTAGAATCAGCCCGATATGAGTTTTTCCGCTAGAGGCCTTGGCTGCAATATAAATTAGTGAAATAAGGAAAATATCAGCCAGAGGGTAAGCTAAGTTAAAAATTCTCTCCAGTAGATCTGCATTTGGAGTTAAGTTTGGAGGATTTGTGAGTAAAATGAAAAATCCTGCAATAATACCTGCGACAATCCCTTCGATAACCATTCTTCTGGTTAAAACCAGCTTAAAAATATCTAAAGTGACAAAAATGCCTGCAGCTAAAAGGGGGTAAAACAAAATAAAGAATAAGTCGGCAATAGAAGGATATGGCACTTCAACCTGCAACGCTAAATTAAAATATGCCCAAATTAAAAGCCCGATTCCATAAGAAACTGTGGCTAAACCTAAAAATAATAAGCCTCTGCTGGTTTTTGAAACTCCGGCTAAGCTCTTGCTGCCGTAAAGAGCAATTGAGCCACTGGCAATATACAGGAATGCGTAAGCAACGTTGTACCAGTAGTTATAGAGCGTGGTTTTATATTGAAGAGCAAGTAGGAGAATATCCCACATCAACAAAATGACTATGGCTACTGATAATCCGATTAGCAGCAAATTCTTCGGAAAAGAGAAGTGCATATAAGAATAAATGTAGCTTATATTGTGGGTTGATACAACCGGCTTTCTGTGCAAGAATAAATTGGTAAAGCTGCTTTAATGGATTTATCCTGAAGCTAAAAGCTTATAGACTCAGCTTTAGGGAATTGAGACCAGTTTTGGCTATGTCAAATCTGTCGCAATTCCGAAGGAAATTTAGATACTCGGCGAAGTCGAATGTATCGCAATTCCTTCGAAGAAGGAATTTAGAAACTTAAGTTTCGCAATTCCGAAGGAATTATCTCATGCGTATAAATATTGTTTTACGGCTGGTACTGGCCGTTGTCTTTGCGTTGACCGCTTTTATTTTTTCGGAAGTAGTTCCGGACGTCCCTCCTTTTAACAGGATTTTTTTAAGAATTATCATTACCATTTGGTTTGGACTGATGGGTTATGGATTATTTCCTGATCTGGCAAAGTTGATCTCAACTGTCACTATAAAATTTATAAACAACTTCACTAGCAGATTATCAGCCGAGATTACAACCCAGATTATGAGAATTCAACGTGCGCAGGCCGGATTTAATATTGGTCAGCCTGTTTCGCAAATCGGCGGAGTTTCAGTTAATCATCCGCTAATTCTGGATACTTCGGCGATTATCGACGGAAGGATTTTGGATATTGCTAAAACTTCTTTTCTGTCAGGCACAGTTTTGGTCCCAAGCTTTATTTTAATTGAGCTTCAACAGGTTGCTGATTCAGCAGATTATCTAAAACGTCAGAGAGGAAGACGGGGATTTGAAATTGTTGATGAGCTCAAAAAGGTAAAAGGCCTCAGGATTGAAATCTGGGACAAGGATACCGCAGGTAAGAATCCTGATGAAAAGTTAGTTAAAATGGCCAAAAACCTTCATGGAAAGATTATTACAACTGATTACAATCTGAATCGTCTGGCCACTGTTTCCAATATTACTGTCTTAAATATTAATGAACTGGCCAATTCTGTGCGTTCAATTGCTATCCCGGGTGAGATGCTAAAAATAAAAGTAATTCATCTGGGTAAAGATCCGAAGCAGGGCATAGGTTATTTGCCTGACGGAACAATGATCGTTGTTGAAGACGGTGCTGAGCTTGTTGGCAGAGAAGTTGAAACTGAAGTGTCCCGTCTTATTCAGGTTGCAGCCGGCCGAATGATCTTTGTTAAATTGTCGAAGGATTCGAAAGGGTCGTAAGTATGAGAGACAAGAAGGATAAAGGTTACCACAAGCTATTAATTTGGAAAAAATCCTTCGAATTGGTCCTCGAAATATACAGAGTTACAAAATATTTCCCAAAATCTGAAGAATTTGGCTTGGTAAGTCAATTAAAGCGAGCAGCAGTTTCTGTAGTTCTGAATATCGTTGAAGGAAATAGGCGAGCGACTAAAAAGGATTTTCTACATTTTCTCAATATAGCGCAAGGATCATTATCAGAGATAGAAGCTGCCCTCGAATTAAGCTTAGGGTTAAACTTTTTGAATGAAGGAGAATACGAAAATATTGACAACAAGGTCTCTGAGCTTGCTTATCTAGTGGGAGCATTCGTTAAATCTCTGAATAAACATTAGTAACCTTCGAACCTTTCGACACATTCGACTCAAGCCTACTTATCCCCATTTAATATTGTGGATAACTTTCATGATTTGTTTTGCCTATTATGACGACCCAAACTATGTATTTATCCTCTTTATAATACTCTAGGCCATAGGTATTTTCTCTGATATTTTCCTATGGGGTGCGAATGTATTGACAAATAGTTTTCCCTATGCTACTCTCGATGAGAATACGTTAACGAAATGTTCAATATTAACCTGAAAAGAGATTTAAGAAGAAAAAGAAGTTTTGATAATAAAGATCAGATGTCTTCTCAGGTCAAAAAGATACTTGAACAAAAAGGACAGGGATTAATAGTAATGGTTAGGGGTTGATACGTTTTAAAAAGGATTTTGGGGGTTTGGTTGACTTTTAAATGAAGGTGCTGAGAAGCCTTCTTCGCGATATGATTGGCAATAAGCAGACGGATTGCCAATCTTGCAAGGTCATAAAGCATAGCTTGCGATCTAACGATCTAAAGCAGACGGATTGCCAATCTTGCAAGGTCATAAAGCATAGCTTGCGATCTAACGATCTAAAGCAGACGGATCGCGAAGAACCAAAAAAGTTTTTTGGTAACTTCAATTGACAGTTAACCGGGAAGGGAAGAGTTATTTGAGAGAGGTAGGCACTTTAGAAGCGAAGATTAAAATCAGAGCAAAAAAAAGAGCATTTAAATAGTTATAAGCGTAGCTTGCAGAGTCATAACGCTAAGCGGAACTATCGCAAGGATCTTTTTAGAAGCGAAGAAGGAGCAAAAAAAAGAGCATTACTACCGCAGACGGACTCGAATAGCAATGCCCTTTTTGATTATTACAATGATAACTTCAAGAGCAGTTAGAAGTTATCATCATTTACTTAGAATTTCATATTCTGGGGTTTCTGTCAAGGGGTGAATTTGAGGCTAAATTGCATAGATTGCAATTTTTCACTCAAAATATTGAGTAAATAAGTGATACGAAATTTTGGGGTTAGGATCAGGGGGTAATTATTAGCATTGGGGACTAAACAGCACACCCTTTTGGCTTCGCCAAAAGCAGGACAGGGATTAATTGGTGAGTGCATTAAGGTGAGGTAGTACTTTGAGCTGGGGACTAATCTAGGGCAGGGATTAGTTCCCAGTCCACAGCATTACTTCATCTTTTTTTGTTGGTTGGGGACTAAGCAGTACACCCTTTTGGCTTTGCCAAAAGCAGGGCAGGGATTAGTTCCCAGTTGAGACCACAACCCTTTTTCGTGGAGACTAATCAGCACACCCTCCGCCTTCGGCGGAGCAGGGCAGGGATTTAGATTCGAAGAATCGCCTTGTTCCCAGTATAATTTCGTTATTCGTTATTCGTTATTCGTTATTCGTTATTCGTTATTCGTTATTCGTTATTCGTTATTCGTTATTCGTTATTCGTTATCCGTTTTGATACTTTTCACTTTCTTTATTAACAGGGTAAGCATTTTTCCGACATGATCAAATTTATCATCTAAAGCTAAAAATTCCTCTTTTGTACAGTAATCTCTATTAAAAGCGGTTTTTAAATGTTCTCTTGACTCGTGGCATGATGCCTGTGCAAAGATTAAGAATCTGGAGTATTCCCGGGGATAAGACCTCCGGCCATAGCCCTCAGCAATATTAGATACTATGGAGTGTACAGATCTTAAGAATTGATCTATTAGGCTATAAATTTCAGATTTTGGAAATTTCCTCGTCAGCTGAAATATTGATCTATCTAATTCTTCAGCCAAAATATATACCCTTAAGTTTCTATATCCAAGCATTAAATTGAGCATAGCACAGAGTAAAAAGCGAACAACGACGAACGAAAAACGACTTATCCACCACTTATCCACAAAATTTACTCAATGACTATCTTGTAGTAAATTTATGAAAATTATTAATCGCGCAATGAAGACCTATATATAATGTATGTTAGTAAGAATTAATGGCTGACTTGACATTGTAAAATGCCTATAGTATAATTCTTAATTCATAAATAACTTTACGCAGAAATTGCAAAAAGTTTTAATTAAATGTCAATTCACGAAACACCGCAAAGAATAGAAAGAAAAGTAAACACAAATACAGGAACAGTGCTTGCTTTTCGCGTTTTATCTGCGGTAGCCTCCTTAACATCCCTAGGTGCTGATGCTGTTAATTTTTTAACCAGTTCACGAGTTGCTGAAGCTGCCGGCTGTAAAGAAAGAGTCAGTGCGATTGATGTATGTCCGCCAGAGGGTCAAACACCAAGAGCGGGAATATTTTTAAAGGCTATATCTTATGACAACGTTAATGGTAGACCTGGATTTCAAGCAGGACAAGATAGCGATGCAGAATGGATGATTGGATGGAGATATAGAGTTGTAAATACAGCTGATCCTAGGCAATTTATTGAGGCTATTGTTGACGCGGATGGCGACCTTATTGATCAGAGGTCAGGATCTAATTTATTTATATTCGATGGTCAGCCCAATACAACTGAACCAATCCATGGAAAACCTGCTATAAATATAGAAATCCGAAGAAGAGATGCTTTCGATAGAACCTTAAATGAGGTTGTGCCATTAGGAGATCCAGTTATTCTTCCTTCAGCAGTTAACTGTACTCCTTTAGAAGCAACGCTGAGAACAAATAAGGAATATTTAACTCAACCAACAAAACCAACTCCTACTAAATCGGAATTTGTTCCGCCAACACCAGCAGCAACTCCAACGCCAAGAGTGCCAGTTGTAAAAGTTCCTGTACAGCTTCCAAGAACTGGAGATGGGAGTGCGCAAAGACCACTAGAGGAACTTTCTGAAGCTGAAAGACGATTAATTGAAGAATATCCAGCAGTTCCAAGACAATAAATTTGACAAAGAACTTATAGTAGTGTATATTACGCAAACAAAATGAATAACCCAAATCTTATAACAAAACTTCTTTCTCAGTCAGGCAGATTTTTTATGCTTGGTCTTACTTTGTTAGTTTTAACACTAGGAACTTTCTCATTAGTTAAAGGTGAACTTTTGCAAAAAGGTCCTGCAGTGGCAGTTGCAGATACTGGTGATGAAGGTAGCCAAGATGGAGGTAATGATTGTGGCTGTGATGGTGGAGATAATGGTGGAGGAGACAATGGTGGTAATGAAGGCAATTCTGGTGGTGGGAATAATGAAGATAATAATCCTACACCCACACCTGAGCCAACCCCTCAGCAAACCCCTACACCAACTCCAACACCAACTCCAACTCCAACTCCAACTCCAACTCCAACACATAGACCAACCCCAACTCCAACTCCAACTCCAACTCCAACACATAGACCAACTCCAACACCAACTCCTACTCCAACACCTACTCCTGTGCCTTCCGTACAATGTCCTGTAGGGAAAATTGCTAAAGTTGTAAATTCAACTATTGTTTGTGTTTCCCAAAACCAGAATCAGAACCAAACTCAGACACAAAACAATAACCAAAACCAAAACGTTAATACAAATGCTAATGCAACAGGCGGAACAAGCTCAAGCACATCATCTTCCTCGAGTTCGAGCAACGTTAACTTAACTATTAATAACCCAACTAAAGAAAAAGAAATAATAAGAGAAGTAGTAAAAACAGCAGTTGTAACCCAAACAACCCCACAGGTTGTTATGCAGACAAAAGGTGATGTTAAAGGTGAGATTAAGGAATTACCAAAAACTGGTTTGCCTTTAGCTGGTTTAGCCTTAGCTTCCTTATTACCGGCTGGCGCAGGGCTTAGAAAATTCGGTAAAAAGGCAGACGAGACTTCGGCTAATTCTATCTGGACTGAAAGACAGATGGGAAAATAAGTTAACTAAGGTAACTAAGGTAACTAAGGTAACTAAGGTAACTTAAGTAGCTTGAGGTTCGAAGATAAAAAGTTCTGCCCCCAATGAAAGATATTTCAATATAAACTTATGAGATTTAATTTAGCTATATTCGTTAAATATTTAAAAAGAGCAAATTTCCTTTTAGCCTCATTATTTTTAATACTGTTTAGTGTTTTTTTAGCAGGTGAAACTCCAACTGGAGCCAAAGCTGCTTTTCTGAATAATATCGTAGGAAATTTTGGTGCATCAGAAATTACATCACAGGGGCAGAGCATAAACGAAACTTTAGTCTTAACCGGATTTGCGGAGTGCTATATGAATCAGCCCTCCATAACTATTGATTTTAATGATATTCACCCTGAAGATCCGATGTTCCTTTATTCAATCGAGTCTTCGCCTGTCATATTCACAAACGGTCAGATTCCGGGAAAATTAAGTTTAAGACCTTTAAGGATTACTAATTTCGGGAACGTTGTCGTTTCACCAAACACAATCTATTCAATTTATTTACAATCAACTCAGGGCCACAGATCAAATACAATTACTGTAACAACACCTGCAACTTGTGCAACTCCTACACCTACCCCAACACCAACACCTACCCCAACACCTGATTATGCTTGTACACCTATGCATCAGAACGCTATGGTAAATCAGGCCGTGAACTTTTCAATAGGTTCAATCAATCCTGGTAATATATGGACAGCTAACGGAGGCTCACCTTCAGCCGGAACAGGAAGCACCTTTCAGACATCATATGCCAATCCCGGAATATATGAAGTCCGCGCAAGTGATGCAATAACTGCATGTCATGTCACTGTAGTTGCTCCAACTCCAACTCCAACACCAACCCCTACACCAACACCTACCCCAACACCTAGTTACACTCCTAAGCCAACATCTACGCCGATGCCTGGCGTAATGTGCCCTATAAATCATATTCACAAGATCATTGACTCAACTCTGGTTTGTGTTTCACAAAACCAAAACCAGGAACAGAATCAAGAACAGAACAATAATCAAAACCAGAATGTTAATACAAATGCAAATGCGACTGGCGGAAAAAGTTCAAGCTCATCATCTAATTCAAGTTCAAGCTCGGTTAACGTTACTTTGAATTATTAAGTTTGAAGCAAGCATATCAGGCATTTTCCCAGTTGACGAAGAAAGACATAAAGGATAAAATATACATAATCTAACATTAATATTCTTCTTTCGTTTCTGAAATTAATGATTTCCAAAAATAAATAATCCACTAACAATTCATTCCATCTATGGCTAATACACGTTCATTTAAACCAAAACCTACAACTGAAAAAGCTCCTGAAACAGAGGAGACAGTTGAAAGTGCCGGTGAGTCGAAAGTGACGAATGCGTCGAATGAGTCGGAGGTCAAAACATCCGGCAGTAACGAAGCTTCACAGGAAAGCCAGACTGCAAATTCAGAACATGCAAGATTTGAATCCCAGGGATATTCTGACCAGGGATCAGAGTCCTATAGACCAAGATATTCAAGATACGAAGGCAATGGCGGTGGGGGATATTCGAATGGTGGAGGAGATTATAATCGCGGAGGATATAGAAGTAGAAGTAATACCGAGGATAATACCCGGGATGTTCCGACCGAAGACGTAGCAGGATATCTGGATATTATGCCTGAAGGTCATGGATTCTTAAGACCTAAATATATACCTTCTGATATGGATGTATATATTTCAGCCAGCCAAATCCGCAGATTTAATTTAAGAGGCGGAGACTTCGTTGAAGGCGGAGCAAGACAGCCTAAGGAAAATGAAAGATATTTCGGATTGCTTCAGGTAAGTAAAGTAAACTCAAAGCCCTCAGAAGAATTTGTATCTGAAGTTGGTGCTAACGGGAGACCGGCTAAATCAAAGAGAACTAAATTTGAAGATCTGACTGCAATTTATCCAAATAAACAGTTAAGGCTAGAAACAGGAAAATTCCCGGCTTCTCAAAGAGTGATTGATTTGATTTCACCGATTGGTTTCGGTCAAAGGGGAATGATTGTTTCGCCTCCAAAAGCTGGTAAAACCACAATTTTAAAAGATTTGGCTGCAGGAATTTCCAAAAACCATCCAGATGCAGTATTAATGGCAGTGCTTGTCGGTGAGCGTCCTGAAGAGGTGACTGATTTATCCCGGAGCATTAAAGGCGATGTTATTGCCTCAAATTTTGATGAGCCAGCTGAGAATCAAACCAGAGCAGCTGAAGTGGCTTTAGAGCGTGCGAAACGTTTAGTTGAAGAAGGTAAAGATGTTGTAATCCTTCTGGACTCTATTACAAGATTAGGCCGTGCATATAACTTATCAGTTCCACCTTCAGGAAGAACTTTATCAGGAGGATTTGATCCTGTAGCTTTATATCCACCAAAGAAATTCTTTGGAGCGGCGAGAAATTGCGAAGAGGGCGGATCGCTCACGATTATCGGAACTGCTTTAGTTGATACAGGTTCCAGAATGGATGATTTGATTTATGAAGAGTTTAAAGGTACGGGAAACATGGAGCTTCATCTTGATAGAAAACTTGCGGAAAGAAGAATCTTCCCGGCAATTGATATCTCTGCTTCAGGCACAAGACAGGAACAGCTTATGTTTGTTAAGGAAGTTTATGACAAGATGGTTGTGATGCATAGAATGTTAAGGCTTCTAAATGATAGCGAACAGACTGATTTGTTTTTGCAACAACTGGCGAAGACTGATACTAATGAAGAATTCCTTTCCTCCTTAAAAGACTTCAAATAATTGATTAGTGATTACAGATTAACGATTAAAGAATAAATCGCAATCCAAAAAATCATTAATCATTAATCATTAATCCTCATTCTTTTTTCTGTGGTAGAATATTTCGGACTTCATGAATTCTTTTCTGTCGGATCTTAAATCCCTATTCAAATATCTTATCGTTTATCAGACTGCGAAGACAGCCAGAATTGCCAAAGGACTGGAAGGCTTTAAAAACAAGACCGCCGAAATTCTTATGCATAGGCGGGGGAGGATGCAAAAATATTTTTTCCATGCCTCAATGCTTGGGCTTGTAACTATTGGATTGGTTTCCTCCGGGATTTTTGGTTCAGATGCGATTGTGGTTAAGTCTTTCCCTGGAGTAGGCGAACCTGATCCTACAGTGATTGAAACATTTGATCCAAATGCTTCGGGTTTAAGTCTTAAAGCTTTGATTGATTTTAAAACCTCAGTTTCAGAAAAACCCCGCTCTGAAATTATTGAATATGAAGTCCAAAATGGAGATACACTTTCTACGATCGCTGAGAAATTCGGCATTTCCCAAGACACGATTAAATGGGCGAATGATATGGAATCAAAAGACAGCATTAAGCCCGGTCAGAAGTTAAAAATTTTACCGGTTACAGGCGTAGCTTACACTGTAAAATCAGGTGATAATCTTGAATCCATTGCTAAAAAATTTGATACAGGTTCGCAGGGAGTTTTAGATTTTCCGTTTAATGACGTGCCTGATGATCAAAAACTCGCAGTGGGTCAACTCCTGATTATTCCCGATGGAGTTCCGCCTGAAGCTCGTGCGACTCCAAGACCTCAATCACGTATAGCATTTTCAACTGGTCCAAAAACTACATTCAGTGCTCCCGGCGGAGGAAACTTTATGTGGCCGACAAGCTTCCAGATGATCTCAACTAATTTTGCCTGGTGGCATCCCGGAATTGATATGGCCAATCGGGCGTCTCCTGGAGTTGCAGCCTCGGATGGCGGAACGATCGTTGTCGCCGGATGGCCTGATAATTATGGATATGGAAACAGGGTTGTGGTTGATCACGGCAATGGTTACCAGACACTGTACGCTCATTTATCAAATATTTATGTTTCGGTCGGGCAGAAAGTCTCAAGAGGACAAATTGTGGGACAGATGGGATCAACCGGAAGGTCAACCGGGACTCATTTGCATTTTGAAATCCGCTATAAGGGAGTTGCTCTAAACCCCTTAGCGATTCTAAGATAAGCCTCTTAAGATACTTAAGTAACTTAGGTATAATCAAAAATAAATGTTTAGCTCTTTTCTCTTTAAACTCATTTTAACCGTTATTATCTCTATTTTTATCGGTTTTCAGATTGCAAAATTTGATATACAACCTGCGGATCTTACGATACAGGAAACTACTTATAGTTTTAGAAAAATAGTGGAGCCTGAGCCTCCAAAAATAGAACAGGATCCGGCATTACAATCTCAAATTGAGCAATACCTGTCTGACAAAACAGGGGAATATGCAGTTTATGTTAAAGACTTAAAGCCTGAAGGTAAAAGAAATGCTTGTATCAGATGCGAAGAAGGATTTGAGGCAGCATCGCTCTACAAGGTCTTTTTAATGGTTGCGGTTTACCAGGCAGTTAACGACGGGAACTTTACTTTGGATACGGAAATTTCGGCAAAAATGAGTCATTTAAACGAAGTTTATGGCGGGGTTGATTTCGGTTATGAGAACTTTTCTGATGAGGAAGTTATCGGGTATACAGTTAGGGAAGCTTTAGACAGGATTGCCCGGGTTTCTGATAATTACTCCGCAATAATGTTAGCGGAAAAAGTTGGATGGAATAGTGTTCAGGCTGTTGCTGATGAAATTGATGCTAAAAACACTTCTATTAAAAGCCCGATCACGACTTCAGCAGAGGATGTTGGTGTCTTAATGGAGAAACTCTATAACGGTCAGATGGTTTCGCTTGAATCTTCAGAGCAGATTTTAGATACGCTGACACTTGCCCAAATAAATAATCGTATTCCTGAGAAGCTTCCGAAAGAAACAAAAATCGCCCATAAAACCGGAGAGCTTGCGGGAGTCAGAAATGATGCCGGTGTTGTTTTTTTAAACGGCAATCCGTATGTGATTGTTGAGATGAGTAAGAATTTGAAAGGTGAAGACGCGGGGGTTGAAAATCTGGCAGAGATATCAAAAATTGTTTATGACTATTACAATGCCAATTAACAATGATCAATTAACAATTGTTGTATTTGATTTCATCAAAATTTATAATTTGCAAGCACGATGGGCCTGTGGTCTACCGGTATGATGTCTCCATGGCATGGAGAAGGTAAGGGGTTCGATTCCCCTCAGGTCCACAATTAAAATTAATGACCAAGAAACAAGTTACAAGATACAAACAATAACCAATATCTAATATTCAAAATTCAAAATAATTTGGTTATTAAGATTTTTGTATGTGATTTGTTTGTTTCTTGTAGCTTGTATCTTGTTTCTTGGAAACTTATCTCTTTACAGCAGGTGGAGTAGCTACATTAGGCTGGTTTTGCAGCTGATCTAAAGGAACCTGAGGCAGGCTGTCATTTTGCAAAGCTCCCTGCTGCTGTCCGGCTGGTGCCTGAATTTCGGAATTTTGTGCACTTCCTGTGGCAATTCTGGCTTTCAGATCTTTTAAGTAATCAGCTGCGACTTGATAATCAGGATTGCTGGTGTCTGTTTGTAATAATTGAACTGTTTTTTCTGCAATTGTTTCAGCTTCTTTTAAATTGCCGCGATCTCTCAAAGCGATCGAAAGATTGTAATATGCATTTGCATAATCAGGCTTTAAATTAACAGCATCATCAAAGAAGCGGATTGCCATATCATAATTTTTAATCGAATAATAAAGCCCGCCAACGTTAAGTCTGAGTAACGGATTATATGGGTCAAGGGCTATTGCTCTTCCGTAACCATCAAGAGAGAACTGTAAAGCACTTTCTGCAACTCCGGTGATTTGTCTATAAATTGAAGCTAATA
>JAKFWZ010000044.1:0-30360 GCA_021731695.1 Candidatus Daviesbacteria bacterium
TTACAATTCTCATCTTTCAGAAAAGCTTTAATTGTGATGTTGGTTATTCCTTTATCAATCTCCGGAGTTTTCATTATTTTTGCGCTAACACAGACACCGCTATCATTCCCGGCGTTAATTGGAATCTTGGCACTTTTCGGTATCGTTGTTAAGAACTCAATTCTGATTGTTGATAAGATTATAATCAATCAGAATTCAGGAATGGAATTTACAGAGTCTGTTGCAGATGCTGCAGCGTCAAGGTTAGAGCCAATTGCTTTAACCTCACTTTGTACGATTGCCGGTTTAATTCCAATTACAATTTCAGATCCTTTATGGAGAGGTTTAGGAGGCGCAATTATCGCCGGACTTACTTTCTCCGGAACAATCATGTTATTTTTCATTCCGGTGGTGTACTACCTAATATATAATCCTTACAGAAATAAGTCGTCGTTGCGAGGAAGGAAGTGACGCGGCAATCCCAGAGAGTGTCATTGCGAGACCACGAAGTGGCGTAGCAATCTTGATGAAAAATAAGAAAAGCTTGCGGCTTCGCCTAAAACCAAGATTCCGACGCTCGCTTTGCTCACTCGGAATGACAACACAAAAATGAAAATATTTATAGACATAACGATATTATTCTTAGTAATCTTTTCCTTCTTCTTTGCGCCTCAACCAGCGAATGCAAATACCTGCGGAGTATTTGAAAAAAGAATCCAGGAAGATGGTTGCGAAAAGTTTTCAGTTCCAACAAATGCACATCTTACATATTCAGGAAATAATTGGGAATGTAACCGCGGTTTTAAATTAAGTGAAGATAAAATGAGCTGCATCTCAGTATTTGTTCCGGATCACGCAACTGCAAATACAATCGGATCATTTAATTGCAATTCAGGTTTTAAGCAGAGCTTGCCATCTGAAGATGGTAAAAAAGTAAATGACAAGTGTGTCAAAGTTCCTGACATCAAAGACGGAAAATTTTTCCAGTTTGGTTCTGATTTTTATTGTGTCAATGGCTACAAAAAGAATGAACAAAACAGAACATGCAACAAGATCGAGATCCCCGAGAATGCAAAGGAGGACAGATCTTCGCTCGATGGATGGAGATGTTTAGGCGGATATATCAGGGATGGGGATCATTGTAAAAAATTCACACTTCCAGAACACGCAACATGGAGCGGAGATTTTTGGAAATGCGAAGCGGGATACATTAAAAATTATTCAAACAATTCCTGCGATAAAGTAAAAATTCCTGAAAACGGAAAAGCTGTGCAAACTTTTGATGGTTGGTTATGCAACGACGGATATACAAAGAACTATCACGAAAACACCTGCGTAAAAAATAAATAGTTAAACTTCGGGTGCTGGAAATATTACTGCAAGAATTACTAATAGTATAAATAAACCTCCGGTAATTGCCCACACATAATTCCAACCCCCAAATTTTTCCTCACCTAATTCTTTACCTAATTTCTTATGCCAGTAAAAACTTATTGCTTTTTGTACCGGAATTAGCGGCAAGAATGACAATACGGTAGTGTAAAAATATGGCTCAGGCATTCGACCAACAATTAAAAACATGAAATAGGCTACCGCTAACCAAAAATATTCAAGTTTTTTCTTTTTATCAACTTTTTCGATTGTACTGGAAATTCTTCTGAAAAGATTGTAGCAAGTAACTCCATTAAAAAGAGTCAGCAGCCACGGAATTATGCCCCATTTTGTTTCTGCTTTAAAAGATTTGAATTGTTTATAGAACCAGTAAATCTCAAATAATCCAAAAGTTAAAGTTGAAAGTACTATTAATTTTTTGATTGAAATAACGTAAGGATACGGTTCAATATCTTTATCAATTTTTTCTGAAGCAAAATCCTTTTCCATAGCCATAGAGTAAATATATCATAATATAGCTAAATGTAACATAATTTCTTAAGCAAACCTCTTGTACTTTTAAACCCCAACAATATATGATGAATGAAAGGGGGTGATTTCAAAATGAAAATGTTACATATGGTTGCCTTCGCACTTGTGATAATCGGAGCGTTAAACTGGGGTCTAGTTGGACTTTTTGGTTATAATCTGGTAAATATGATCTTCGGTGCAATGGGTCTTGAAAATATAGTTTATGTTCTAGTTGGAGCTTCTGGTGTTTACCTTGTTGTAGGGCACATGAACGATTGTAAAGTCTGCTCAGAAAAGGGAAAGAAATAGTCGTGAGGATTTTGTTCAGGAATTATAATGTTAGTCAGTCAACAAAACAGCAACTGCTCATTGCATTTGCTGTTTTTGTTTCTGTAACTTCTGTTTTGGGATTTATAATCTGGTTTGCATCTTTTAGTGCAGATCCTGCGATAGGTGCACCTTCTCCATCACCTGAATTCAATGCTTTTAAAAATGCTGTGACAGAAGGATCTATACAAGGTGCCTCAACTCAACAAATACCTCCGCCTAATCCGCAAGGTCCTGATGCGCCAACACCAAAACCATCTCCTAGTCCGAGCCCTTCTACTTCGATAAGTCCTTCTCCAAGCCCGTCACCTTCCAAAACACCTGAACCATCTCCGTCACCATCACCTTCAAAAACTCCTGACCCTACGCCTAACCCAACTCATAATAATACTCCCACTCCGACACCAACCCCAACTCCTCTTCCTTCAAAACCTTCCAACTTAGCAGGAGATTCATCATGTAATGGCAGTAGTGCCAAAGTTGTTTTAACTTGGAATAGCTCAGATAATACACAAAGTTACAAGCTTTACAGAGACGGGTCAGTTGTTTCTTCAGGGTCTTCTAATACAAATTACACTGACAATGGAGTTTCTCAAAATCATAGTTATCTTTATTTTGTACGAAGCGTTAATCAAACAGGCGAATCACCTGATTCAGATTCTGTTACAGTCTCCACTTCAAACTGTCCATAATCTACCTTATCCTGAGTTTTTTTATGCGCAAGCATGAACGCAGCGCTTTTTTGCATTAAATATGCGAGCTTAGAAACAAAGGCCGTAAAAATTTTGTGAAAGAGCTGTCAGGGGAAAAGCGGACTCTGGCGATTAGCCAGATGTCCGAAGGGGCAACCTCCCCGATTAGCGACTGAATAAAATTAGGCCGACTTTCCAGCTCGCAGAGTTTTGCAACTTTTGCGGCCAAAAGTTGAAAGAAAAATTACTGGATCCTGGATCGAGTCCAGGATGACACAATACATTAAATGAGATAAAATACATGGTCATGAAAAATATCTGGACCGAACTTAAAAAACCAATATTTATATTAGCCCCTTTGGACGATGTAACTGATACAGTTTTTCGTCAGGTCATCGCGGATCTCGCGGCTCCTGATTTATTTTTTACAGAGTTCACCGCAGTTGACGGTCTTTTATCTGAGAAGGGGAATGAAGCTGCAAAAAGAAGACTTCTCCATACTCCAAAAGAAAAACCTTTAATCGCTCAAATCTGGGGCAATGATCCGGAGAAATTTTATGAAGCTGCACAAATGGTTTCCGAAATGGGCTTTGACGGAATTGATATCAATATGGGTTGTCCCGAAAAATCTGTTGTAAAAAGAGGCTGCTGCAGCGCGTTAATTAAAAATCACGAACTTGCAGGCCAGATTATTCAAAGAACAAAAGATGGTGCGAATGGCTTACCGATTTCAGTAAAAACCAGAATTGGATTTAGAGAAATTGAAACAGAAGACTGGATTTCTTTTTTACTAAAACAGGATTTAGCAGCGCTGACAGTTCATGGAAGAACAGTTAAAGAAATGAGTAAGGTGCCGGCGCATTGGGATGAAATAGGTAAAGCTGTAAAGCTAAAAGATCAAATTGCCCCACAAACTTTAATAATAGGAAACGGGGATGTTGATTCGTATGAAGATGGTTTGCAGAAAGTGAAGGAATACGGCGTTGATGGAATAATGATTGGCAGGGGAGTATTTAAAAATCTTTGGATCTTTGATCATGGCAAAGAACATAATCCAACTCTCAATGAAAGACTTGAGATCTTACTAAAGCACACCAGATTATTTAGTGATACATGGGGTTCTAAAAAATCTTTTCCTATCTTAAAGAAATTTTATAAGTGCTATTTATCAGATTTTGCCGGCGCTGCAGAAATCAGAAATAAGTTTATGGAAACAAATAATTTAGAAGATGTTGAAACATTAGTAAATCAAATTATTGATAACCTTTTGCCTGAAGTTTAAATAAAGAGGCATATTGCCCTTCTTTTGCTAAAAGCTGCTTATGACTTCCTGACTCAATAATCTGACCATTTTCAATCACATAAATTTTGTCAGCATTTCTGACAGTCGAAAATCTGTGAGAAATTATAATCACTGTTTTATCTTTTGATAAATTTTCTACCTTATTAAAAATTTCAGATTCTGCTTTTGCATCAATTGCAGCAGTTGGTTCATCCAAAACTAAAACAGGAGCATTTCTGAAAAATGCTCTTGCTAGCGCAATTTTTTGCCATTGTCCTCCGGATAACTCAATGCCTCCCTCAAAAGTCCTTCCCAACATTTGACTGTATTCCTTATCAAATTTCTTAATCATAATGTGTGCCCCTCCTGACTTTGCCGCTTCAATCATCAAATCCAAATTTTCTTTTTCCCATATTTTGCCAAAAAAGATATTATCGCGGGCAGAGTATTCATAGCGGATAAAATCCTGGAACAATACTCCAATGGTTTTATACCAGGTTTCTAAATCCAAATCGCGAAGATTGGTTCCGTTAATTAAAATTTCACCACCTGTAACATCATAAAACCTTAAAAGTAATTTAATTAAAGTAGTTTTGCCGACTCCATTTTCTCCCACCAACGCTATTTTGTCTCCCGGATCTATAACCAGTGAAAAGTCTTTAAAAATCCACGAATCAGATTGCGGATATTTGAAAGAAACACTCTTAAATTCTATTTTTGGAGTCTTATTAAAATCAACCTTAACTGGATTTTCGGACTGCTTTACCTTGGACTCTATTTCCAAAACATCGAAAATGCTTTCCATATACTGCGTCTGGTCAAAAATTCTGGCTAAGTTTCTGAATAGTCCGCCTATACCATTATTAAAATTCATGACAACTGCCTGATAAAAACTGATATCACCGATTGAAATTTTTCTGGCAACCGCCTGCAAAATTAAATACACAACAATACCAACAATAACCATGGTATCCAGCAGATTAAAAACTGTATTTACTTTAAGTTCTTTAGTAAGAATTCCTTTATTTTCATTAAAAAACTTCACTCTAATATCTTTAACTTCCTGCAAAAGCCGGTCTCTTAGACCGAAAATTTTAATTTCTTTTATGCTATCTCTATCTTGCAGCAGGTTATAACTGACATATCCATATTTTTTTCTTTGCGGAGTATCCTGAGCCCAAATATTCCAACTAAATCTGGAAAAAAGAATCTGATTGACTATATCTGGGATAGCTACAACAATAATTAGCAAAGCCAAAAATGCATTCAGCTGCACTATTGCATACAAAGCAATAAGAACCTGAAGCGTGCTTTGACACAGAAAAAGAATCATATACATAAGCTCCTGTGGTCTCCAGGAAAAACCATCTCTTACCTTTTCCAAGGTATCCCGGAATGAAGGATCCTCAAATCTTTCCATATCAAGAGTTGATATTTTATTTAGAATAATCTGGTTAAAAGTAATTGGCAGTTTTATGTAAAAAATCTTGGTCGTATAATCTTGTATTGTGAAAGACAATCTCTGAATGTAGCTCACGACAAAAATAAATCCAATGAGTGTAAACAAATAATTATAGTTAACAACTGAGGTGGTTAAAGATTCTGCGACGGAATCGATGATTAGTTTAAATATATAAGCATCAATAAACGGAACAATCGCCGGTATTAAAACTGCACCAAGACTGAGCAGAAAAAGAAACTTTTCTGACTTCCAAACTATTTTTATTAATTTAGAACAGACAGAAAAAGTTCTGTTAACCTGATCAAATTTAGGAATTCTTCTAGCCATAACTGAATAGTATCAAATAAGCCTTTAAGATTGCTTGCAATCGGCGCTGCAGAAATCAGAAATAAGTTTATGGAAGCAAATAATTTAGAAGGTGTCGAAATTCTCATAAAGCAATACTCTATAGCCACAAAACAATAATCACACGATCATGTTAATATTGTTTTATGAATACTAAGAACAGCATCGGGGATGTTGTGTTGGTGGCACTGGAAAAAAGTATAGATGGATACATTCGTTTTGAAGATTTCTTCACCCATACGCATATCTATGCTAAAGGTTATGAAAGACCTTTAAAAAAATCCGCTTTAGCTATGGCTATAAGAAGACTTCGAGAAAAAGGATTCATTGAAATTATTGATGATAAGAATTTACTCATTAAAATAACAGATGAAGGCAGAGCTAGAGCAATCTGGGAAAAGATAAAGGATTCAACTGAAGTCTGGGACAATAAATGGAGAATTGTTATATTTGATATTCCTGAATCACATTACTTAATAAGAGACTTGTTTCGCCGGAGGCTTAAAGAATTTGCATTTAAACAGCTGCAAAAGAGTGTTTGGATTTCAAAGATCAACTGCATCGAAATTTTGAGGGAATATGTAAGCGAGCTGGGGATTAAAAAGTGGGTTAGCATTCTTGAAGCAGAAAATGTTGATTTCGGCTAGCAATAACAATATTCAAACGATCATGTTATTATTGTTATTTATTAGACTATTTTAATTTAAGAAAAGATTAGTATAATTTAGAAAATGACAACAGAAGAAAAATTTAATTTAATCACCAGAAATTTAGCAGAGACCTTGACTGAAGAAGATTTAAAAAAGTTACTAGAATCAGGAACCCCTATAAGGCACTACATTGGTTTCGAGATTTCCGGAAAATTACACATCGGCTATTTATTCCAGCTTTTAAAAGTTAAAGACGTTCAGGACGCAGGCGGAGAAACAATAATTTGGCTCGCGGATTTACATTCCGCAGTTAACGATAAACTCGGTGGAGATCTGGACACAATCATACGAATGTCCCGTGAATATTTTGAGCCGGCAATGAGAGCTTTATTTGAATCTATCGGCGGTGATCCTGAAAAATTAATCTTTAAATTGTGCTCAGAAGAATATGCAGCCCATCCTGAATTTTGGCAGACATTTTTAGAAATGGCAAAAGGAACCTCACTCGCGCGATCAAAAAGATCAATAACAATTATGGGTAGAGAAGACGCGGAGGATTCTATCGAAACTGCGAAAATTATGTATCCTATCATGCAGGCTGCAGATATCTTTTTGCTTCAAACAAATATTGCCCAGGCTGGAATTGATCAAAGAAAAGTGCACGTTGTGGCCCGTGACAGTGCAATGCAAATTAAAACGAACGCTTTAAAGGATTCTAAAGGCAATCAGATTAAACCTGTCGCAATTCACACTCCGATTCTTTTGGGGCTTAATCAAACTGAAACAGCCTTAGAAGGCGAGTCAGATGAAGTAGCTATGAAATCAAAAATGAGTAAATCAAAACCCGGAAGCGGAATCACAGTTCACGACTCACCCGAAAAAATTAAAGAGATTATGAACAAGGCTTTTGCACCTGAAGGACAGGTTGAGAATAATCCGGTTTTAAACTGGACCAGATATTTAGTTTTTTATGGTGAGGCCTCATTTACAATTAAAAGAGATGAGAAATGGGGAGGGGACATGGTTTTTAATAGTTACCAGCAATTGGAAGATGCTTACGCAAAAAAAGATCTTCACCCCATGGATTTAAAAAATGCTTTAGCTTTATGGTTAACTGAAAAACTAGCACCAATACGAAACGCTTTTGAAATTGAAGAAAGAAAAGCAGTATTAGAGGAAATAACAACACTTACTTCTCGCAAAGATTAAAAATTATACTACTCGAAGTTAGAAAAAATTGCCTTTTATTACGCTAAATATTCGAAGATTAACTATCAGATCCTGGATTCCCCTTACCAAAATAATGATCAAAGCCAGCCAGAATATTTACTGAAGCTCCCGCCGCTAAACCATACAAACCACCTGCAAACGCTACAGTTGCTGGTTCGATTGCATGCTTTGTAAGTTCAGGAGCTACTACTGCACCTACCATCGTTCCGTACGCTACAAAAAAAAGGGTAACAACGCTTCCTACTGAAAGATATCTTGGATTCAATCTACTAAAAAATCTTAATCTTCCCCTCATTCCCTCAGGTTCATCAGGAAGTAGTTTATCAATTATATCTTGTGCTTGTTTTTCTGCCATTATCATATTAGAGAATTGTTCTTGCCATATTTCTTGCATGTTTCATAAACCTCTCCCTGCCGCGATTTGCAACTCCCTCTAAAGACCTGGAACCGGCATTTATAAAATTTTCAGTGTGTCTCAAAGAGGAAGTTATTAAATGGTCCAGCGCAACTCCTGTTGTTGCGCCCACTATCATTCCTACAAAAGGATAACAGGTTCGCTCAACCGTCTCGGGTAAAAATGCTTCAGTATCAAAACCTGAAGAAACACCCACAGCAAGACCCATTAATCCCATAGCTACCATTAATCCCATAGCTACCATTAAAACTGTTTTTCTATCAACATTCATAATTAGTAAAAATACCCTATAATTATACAACTTCTTCTGTTTTTATAAAAGTTATATTAAGATTGATTATATCGCATGGATAATTTTATAAAAAAGTACAGGATTGTTTTTATAATTCTCGCATCGCTCGGAGCTATTAGTATTGTTTTATCTTCGGTACTCATGCCATTTCTATATTAACTTAGAATATGATAAGTCCTTACACAAATTATTCTTGAGATTCACGCTCTGCTGGTAATGATGTAGGTGTATTAGATATTATAACTTTAATACCCTCTTCCGTGGGTTCCTGTATTTTAATTTTTTCTGGAGCATCAGGCTGCCTTACGGACATAGAAGGTCTAGTACCAGCTCTCATGCCCAACATTTTTCTTCTAAGGTACTCTTCATTCATTTCATCTGTTTGCTCTTTATAATTTTGCCCAGGCTTAAATATAATAGGAGAGGTTCGCTCTAAAGCATCACCATTTGCCTGAACAAGCAATTCTTCGACTAACCTTAACTCGGTCTCAAAATCAGGGTAAAGAGTCAGCATCGCCCGCATTGCTTCGTAAAACACCAACTTCTTATCACTATATCCAGTAGCTTCAAAATCCTGAATTAACTCTTTAAGTTGTTTCTCGCTAAGCGAGGCTGTTTGTATTTGAAGCATCCTGCTAAAATATTCTTTAGCATAAGGGCTTGATTTTAGAAGTTTTTCTTTGGCCAAATCTCTTGAGGTTCTTGGCTCCTCCACAGTAAAGGTTTCATACATTGGGCCTTTTGCAGCCTCGGGGGAAGCTTTAATATACGCTATTGGGGTTGCTTCGGGCGTTTCTCCTATTTTTTTAACAGTTGATGCAATATGTGATGAAACATTTTCGGCGGCACTACTTATTTTCGGCCATGCTTGCCAGGCTGTTAGCGCAAACATAACAGCCGCGGCTGCACCCAAAACCGCTCCAGGTCTCTTGCTGGCCCCAATAGACCATCTTCTACTTCCTTTTTCACCCCTTTCAGCTACTTCTCGATTTGCTCCCTGAATTACTGGCTTCTCATTAATGGCACTCGCGCCATTTATATCTGCTCCGGATTCTACGGGTGTGGCCTCCATTAAGTCCAGTTCAAGAGCAGTAGCCCTAAAAGGCTGAACTACCAGCGAACCATCAGGACTTAATGTTGTAATGGTGTTATCAATGATAGGACGCTGCATTTCCTCATCAATTCTTTCTCCAATCGACTTTGTTAATGAGGCTATTAAACTCTCTTGACGACTCACAGCTAAATAACCTCTAAGCCTTCTTGTCTGAGCAGCCTCCTGTTCCTCGGCTGTTAGTAATGTTTCTCTTGGTTCCTGAAACTTTTGTTCAAGTAAATTTATTCTAGACTCTATTCCATCTATTATTCTATCTCTGCGGTTAGCTTCAACTTCTCCAGCAACTTGAGTGAATCTAGGGGAGCTTGTGAGCGAAAGCGCCTCATCTATCCTGGAATTCAATTCCAGCAATTTCCGTGTTTTGCTCTGTCTGGCCTTGGCCCTTCTTCGTCTTTCGAGTATGTTGGAAACAACTAGTCCGCCTACTGCCAGACCGATTATCAAATTAGGAATTTCTTTATTAATTGACATAAGAATGGACACTATAAGACATTTTGTCACAAAAATCAAGCTCAAAGATAAATTTGGAGGTATAATCAACCCATGAATCTTAATACTCCTTTAAGGCATGTTACTGGGATCGGTTATATACAAGGAAGGCGTCTGGCAGAATTAAACTTGCTGACGGTCTCGGATCTAATAAACCACTTTCCATTTAGATATGAAGATTTTTCTGAAATCGTGCCTATAAATGAAGCAGAGTTAAATACTAAAGTCACTTTAAAAGGCGAGATTTGGTCAATAAAAAATGTCTATACAAAGAGCCGTAAAGTATTAACCCAGGCAGTTTTTAACGATGGATCTAATTCAATAAACCTGACATGGTTTAATTCTTCTTATTTAACCAAAAGCATTTTAGTCGGGGATAAGCTTCAAATTTCCGGGAAATTAACAAAATACGGTTCTAAGTTATCAATTATTATGCCTGTTTGGGAGAAACTAAATAGCCATCAGCTATCAGCTATCAGCCATCAGCCACTTCACACCGGAGGATTAATTCCTGTTTATCCTGAAACAGAGGGTCTTTCATCGAAATGGTTGAGAACAAAGTTATCGCAAATCTTGCCGAAGGTTGAACTATTTATTGAAGATCCAATGCCGGAAGAGATAAAAGGTAAAATGCTTAATCTAAAAGAGGCATATAAAAAGATTCATTTTCCGCAGAGCGAAGATGACGTTAAAAAGTCTCATGAAAGATTGGAGTTTGATGAAATTTTCTGGATTCAACTTAAAACTTTAATTGTTAAAAATCTCTGGAAAGATAAAAAACCTGTTGAACAATTCAGAATTGACAATGAACAATTGACAAAATTTTTAACAACTCTTTCTTTCAAGCTCACTGATTCTCAGGAAAAAGTATTGCAGGAAATTTTTGAAGATCTCAAAAGAGGTAAGCCAATGAATCGATTAGTTCAGGGCGAAGTAGGCTCAGGAAAAACAGTTGTTGCAGCAATAGCGGCATATGTTGCGCACTTAAACGGATACACGACACAATATATGGCACCGACAGAGATTTTAGCCTTTCAGCACTATGCAACCTTTAAGAAGCTACTGGAACCACTTGGCTTAAATATTGGAATTTATACTGGCTCCAGGAAATTCACAAAAGCACAAACTCATCCACCTCACCCTAACCCTCTCCTCAAAGGAGAGGGGAATCTAGAAATTCCTTCTCCCTCAAGGAAGAAGGTTAGGATGAGGGGTATTCTTGAAAACCCTGATATTATTATTGGGACTCATGCGCTTTTAAGTGACAAATTAAAGCACGAAAATTTAGGATTAATCATTATTGATGAGCAACAAAGATTTGGAGTCGAACAAAGATCATTTCTCCGCAATAAAGCTAAAATTCCACATTTCTTAACAATGACTGCAACCCCAATCCCAAGAACCGTCGCCTTAACGCTTTATGGAGATTTAGATTTATCAATTATCAGCGAACTTCCTAAAGGCCGGATTCCAATTAAAACTCATTTTGTGCCTGGCAAAAAACGCGATGATGCATATAAATTTATAGAGCAAAGGGTTAAAGAGGGGGAGCAGGTTTATCTTATTACGCCATTTATAGAGATTTCAGAAACAATGGCAACGGTTCGCGCTGCAAAAGATGAGTTCGAGACTTTAAAAAAGATTTTTCCAAAACTCAGATTAGGATTGTTACACGGCCAGCTTAAATCAAAAGAAAAGGATGATGTATTAAATAGTTTCAAAGATGGAAAGCTGGATATTTTAGTTTCGACATCTGTTGTTGAAGTTGGAGTTGATGTGCCGAATGCAACGATCATGGTAATCGAAGGTGCTGAAAGATTTGGTTTGGCACAGTTACACCAATTAAGAGGAAGGGTTGGCAGAGGAACGAAACAATCCTATTGTTTTCTTTTTTCTACGAATGAAGAATCATCAGTTGTTTCAAGGCTTAAGAATTTAGAAAAAATCTCAGACGGATTAAAATTATCTGAGATTGATTTAAGAATCAGAGGCTCCGGTGAAATATTTGGCTTAAGGCAATCCGGAAGATTTGATTTAAAAATAGCTTCATTTAATGACTTAGAATTAATCGAGAAAACCCGCGCCGCAGCACAAAGAATATTGGAGAATAGCCCGACACTTGATATATACCCTCAACTTAAGGTAAAATTGTCTGCGGTTGATTCAGTAGTACCTGATTAACCAAATAATATGCCTCACGAGCCAAAACGAAGACATTCAAGAGCAGTTAAAAATATAAGACGGGCCTCAATTAAACTTGCGGCAGTAAATCTATTGATTTGCCCAAACTGTAATGCAAAAACTTTAGCCCATATGGCCTGCAGAAATTGCGGCGAATACGCTGGTAAGAAAGTTGCAGACGAAGCTGTCAAAGTCACCCGCGTTTAAATCCACCATTACAACATGTACTCAGTTGATAGAAGAAAAGCATTAGAAGAATTTAAGTCTTTACCTCTTTTACCTCCGATACCGGAACGCGAGTGGCGTAATCTGGATAATGTGCCTGGAGAATCTGAACATCGCTATGGAAAAGTTCATTATACATTTTGCAGAGAGTGGACTGATCTTGATCAATCAAGGTTTGTTCTTAAGATGGTGGGGCCTGTCACCGGGCAAAATGAGGTTGGGGATGTCTTTAAAGAGATATTAGGCAAACCGGAAAGGTTTTTACAGGGCAATGGATTAAATGTTACTTCTGTTTACTGGCCTTCTTCTGCTCTTGATAAAACTCCTAGGGCTCAACGTCGAAAAACAAAATAAAGGTTCTGTTATCATAAACATATGAAAACATCACAAGACCCAAGACATGAAAAAAGAATAAAACTGATGCAGGAGCTTTTTTCATATACTTTTACTAAAGATCAGGTCGAGCAAAGCCCGGAGCTTAAGAAAATTTTAAGGAGTGTTGACGAAATCGATAAAAATGTTAAACTATCGGCTCCTATGTGGCCTGTTGATAAAATCAATAAAATAGATTTATCGATTTTGAGACTCGCTATATATGAACTTTTGATAGAAAAAAAGAATCCGCCAAAAGTTATCGTTGATGAATCAGTTGAGTTAGCTAAAGAGTACGGATCGGAGTCGAGCCCGGCTTTTATTAACGGTGCGCTTGGTAAATTAATTGAAGAAAACCATCTTCTTTAAAGTTGATATTCTTTGAGTTCTTGACAAACATTGTCGATTTACTTAAGTTAAAAATAGCTGTACTTCTTTACAGAAGCGGAATTTAAAAAAAATTATGGAAGAAAATAGCACTCAGACAGCAGTTATAGCAGAGATCGCAAAACATCTTGGGGTTACTCCTCAGGATATTGATAATAGCGCAGGCCTTTCTGATGATTTAGGATTGGGTCCTGTTGAGATGGCTGATTTAATCTCAGCTATTTCGCAAAAATTTAATGTGGCATTTACTGCCGCTGAGCTTCACAATATCAAAACAGTGGATGATTTGGTTGTGGCTGTCGAGGATTTGAGTTTAGAATAATTTATTTAAAAATAAGTTTTCACCGCTTTGCCCGCCTTAAAGCAAAGTTTAGAGAGGATTGGAGCTCGCAAGGTTTGAATAATGGAATTTGATGAAAACTGGTTAAAAGACCAGGTCGGGAAAAACGAGATTTTTAAAAAAGCTTTTATACACAGGTCTTTTTTAAATGAGGCAGGATCTGATCTAGAGTCCAACGAAAGATTGGAGTTTTTGGGCGATTCAATTCTTTCATTTATCATTTCTTCTTATTTATTCAAAGAAAGACCAGGGGATGCCGAAGGCGATCTGACAAATCTTCGTTCATATATCGTTAAAACAAAATCTTTAGCTCAGGCAGCTTCAAAGTTGAACTTAGGTTCTTATTTGCAGTTATCAAAAGGTGAGGAGCTCTCGGGTGGCAGAGAAAATCCCCAGATTTTAGCTAATACTTTTGAGTCTCTTTTAGGTGCAATCTTTTTAGAATTAGGCATTGAAACTGCGGAGCGTTTTATTAATGGCAATTTATTGCCATTATTTGAAAACGAAATAGAGAGTGGTCCGCCAAAAGATTCAAAATCGTATTTACAGGAGCTCTCTCAAACTAAAACAAAACAATCTCCAAAATATAAGATACTGGAAACTTCAGGTCCTGATCATGCAAAGATTTTTAGAGTTGGCGTATTTTTAGAAGGCAAAATGATCGGTCAGGGAAGTGGTTCGAGTAAGCAAATTGCTGAGGAAGATTCTGCAAAAAAAGCACTTCAGATTTTAAAGCCAAACTAAATTTTATACAAAGTAACTCTATTCTCCTGACGAATAGCTTTTAAATCCGGAAATCTAAAATAATTAGTAACAATTTTAACATCGGGTTTGCATTCTTTTTTAATTTTTTTTTCAAGTCTTCCCATTATATGAGTAATTCCGTAAAGAGTTATCGCATCAAATTCGGATAAATTAACACTCCAAAAATCTTTAAAATGAATGAAAGCTTTTTTTTGAAGCCCTGCTTTTCTTATTTTAAATAACGACAGTGCCACCAGAACAGGATTTATTTCGTAACCATGAGATTCAATGCCCCGTTTTGCGAACTCGATTACAATTCTACCGTCTCCAGAGCCTAAATCAACCAGTTTTTGACCCTTCCTAAGCGTGAGAAGCCTGACCATGGTATCGATGCGATTTTGCGCCAAAGGAGCATAAGGTGCTCCAAAAATTAAAGCATAAAAAATAATGACAAAAAGCAGAACCAGCGAGATCAGGGCAATCATCAAAATCAGTAACTGAAAAAACAAAAAAATGTCCATTTTTAATTTCTAAAGCTGAGTGTTGAATCTTAGCTTCAATTAAACTATACTTACACAGAATTAAACTAGTGGCAAGTGACTAGAGCCTAGGAAGAAACAAAAGCAAACTCCAGATTCTAGCGACTAGACTCTTAAATATTATGGCAGTCAAAATTAGATTAATGCGAATAGGAACAAACAACAGACCTTTCTACAGGATTGTGGCTGTTGACGAGAGAAAAAAGAGAACTGGTGGGTACTTAGAACTCCTTGGAACTTACAATCCTTTAACTGAACCTAAAGAAATAATCCTACAACAGGACAAAATCGATGCATGGATTAAAAAAGGTGCAATCCCTTCATACGGATTTTTAAGAATAACCGGCAAAGCTCCGCAAAGAGCACCAAGAAAAGCTAAGAAAGAAAAGAAAGAAGCACCTGTAGCAGCAACTCCGGCACCTGCAGCAGAACAAGCTCCAGCTGACACAGAAACAACTGCACCAAAAGATACCCAAACAGTGGAGACACCAGCAGAAACTCAGGTAGCTGAAGCTCCCGTTACCAGCGAAGAGTCAATTAAAGAAGCACCTATGCCGGAACCGGCGGCTGAAGCGGCAGAAGTTTTGAGCGAAGCTCCGGCAACTGAAGCGACTGAAGCAACTAATGAAACTAAGGCTGAAGCGCCAGCAGAAGCGGAAACCCCTGTCGAAACTACTGAGCCAGCTGCTGAAGAAACAAAATCTGAAGAACCAGAAAAAACTGAATCTGCAAGCTAACTTGTGACTTAATAACTTGTTACTTGTCACTAATTATGAAAGATATTGTTGAATATATTGTTAAACAATTCGTTACAAACCCCGCCGCTGTTGTTGTAGAAGAACAATCACAAGACGGTATGGTTCATATTTCACTCAAAGTTGATCCTGCAGATATGGGACTCACAATCGGTAAAAGCGGACAAACAATAAAATCAATCAGACGCCTTCTTACAGTAAAAGCAATCAGCGATAACGTTAGAGTTAATTTAGAACTTATCGACGACAGCCGCCCGGTTTTAGAAACACCACAGCAAGCTCCTGCAGATCAATGAGCAAAGCTCTTCTACGAATGAGCCCGCTCTTCAACGAATGAAGATTACTTTTATAACCCTTTTTCCGGAAATCTTTCCGACTCTACTAAACTTTTCTATTTTAAAAAGAGCCCAGGCAAAAGGCCTCGTTGAATTTGAAGTAGTAAATCTTCGCGAATTTGGAGAAGGAGTTCACAAGATTGTTGATGACAGACCTTATGCCGGAGGCGCAGGAATGCTCTTAAGAGCGGATATCTTAACTAAAGCCCTAAAATCAGTTATTGGTTCACAGTTAGTTAGTTCTTCGAAGACAAAAACTCAAAAACGAACTAACGAACTAACGAATAACCAACTAACTATCCTGACTTCAGCCTCCGGAAAATCATATAAACAGTCCATGGCCAGAGAATTCTCTAAGCTTGACCATATAATAATTATTTGCGGACATTACGAAGGCGTTGATCAAAGATTTATCGATAAATATGTTGATGAGGAAATTTCAACCGGAGATTATGTTTTAACGGGCGGAGAATTACCGGCTTTAACAATTGCTGATTCAATTGTTCGTCTTATACCCAAAGTCTTAGAAAAAGATGAAGCAACTATAGAAGAAAGCTTTGAAGACGGAATACTTGAATATCCTCACTACACCAGACCTGATGATTTTGAGGGAATGAAAGTTCCCGAGATTTTAAAAAATGGCAATCACGCTGAAATAAAAAAATGGCGGCAGGAGAAGGCTTTAGAAAAAACCAAAAAAGTCAGACCAGATCTTTTAAAGAATTAATCTACAATTTCTGTGGGCACTGCACCGGAAGGCAATGCTTTGAAACTGGGCTCTGGCAAATAACGCAGAGTAACTGAAGGATTAAAATATGCATCTTTCACAAACCACCTTATCAAAAAATAGAGAGCCGATATGGCAATAATTCCGAAGAAAAAAACTTTAAAGATTCTCATCTAGGGCTGAAATGGATCAAGTTTTCCGGTTGCGCTGCCTGATGACTGATTTGTTGGCTCGGCCTTAGGGAATTGCTTTAATTTTGCCTCAATATCCGTCAAGATCTGCGTATCACCGGCAGAAACTACCGGAACCCTATCATCTGCTGATGCCCTGCCGTCAGGCAAGGTCTGGTAAAAGGTTGCGAAATTAAATGAAGCTGTAACTTCCCCTACTAAACCACCTGTAAGTTCAATGCCGGTAAGTTTGATTAATCTCGGTGTTAAAGTTACACGCTGTAAAAAGTTTTTTAAACTGGCTTCAGAACCGGAGGCTTTTATATTGATTATGAACTCCGAAGCTTTATTTTCCTCAGCCTGTCCACCTGAAAAAGTTATTGAGTCAAGAGTCATACCGCTGCCGCCTAAGGCCACTAAAATTTCACCTAAAACACCAGGGATATCTTTATCCACCGGCAATGCCACCAGAGCTGTATTTAAATCTTCCCGATACTCAGGGATATTAATGCCCTCAAGTGCTGTAGCTTTTTGATTGTATAAATCTTTCTTAGTCTGAAGTTCATCGATTGTTTTATAGGTATTAAAAAGGCTGATAAATTGCGGTATTGTTACTAAAATTGCAATAACTAGCGCCAGAATTAAAACAATCACAGGGATAATAAAAGGCTTATATTTTAGAAAATTCGGATCCTTTGACAAATCACTGCTTTCAAACTTTTTTTTAAAATTTTCTATTATTTTCATAGAACTCCTTCCGCTAGCTTAATACTAAGCTCTAGTGTTATTTTTCCTGCAGAATTTTTATTTAAACTTTCGACGGTAACGGATTTAATTTTTCCCTGGTTTTTCACCGGATCAATCAGATTATCAAAGAAAGCCTGAAGAGAAATTGTATTATCGGTATCTGCCTGCAATACGACCGAGGGCGTTTTACTGACTTTAATTATATTTACCTGAATTCCGGAAGGAATCAGTCCGGTTATCAAATCATAAACCTGTGCTTGTTTATAAGACTTTGTTTCAAATTGATTAATAATATCGATTCTGTTTTTTAACAATTTCACTACAGCTTCAGCCTCTCCTAAACCACTTATACGATTTTTTTCCCGCTCAATATTTGCGTTTAAATTATTTATTGTGGCACCCTGTTGAATAACAACTCCTAAAATAATACTGGTTGCAAGAATTAATAGCCCCAAGAGTCCGATACTGATTCTATTAATTAAGCCCTGCTTTGCAGCTTTTTTGGCCTGCTCCTTAATTTCAGGGGGGAGAAGATTGATTCTGAGCTTATCCATGGTTTTAATCAGGCTTTAAAGCAAGGCCAACTGCAATTGAATAGAATGCTGCCTCACCGGAGAGTTTACTTTTCATTGCCGGATCCATATTAATCGCCGCCCATGGATCTGCTTCCTGAACTTCAAGACCTAAGAAGTTAGTAAAATAACTAACCAGACCGGGGAGATGGGCACTTCCTCCGGTTAAAACTACGCGCTTAACAACTCTCTGTCTGTTTTGAGTTTCATGAGCCAAAATCACTCTTTTTGCTTCATTAGCGATAACATCTATAATAGGTTTTAGAGTTTTAAATAATTTTCCTTCGAGTTGATCTTCCAAAAGACCATAAACTTTTTTATATTCTTCAGCCTGACTCATTTCAAAACTAAATGACTGGGCAATAGCTCGGGTTAAAGCTCCGCCACCTGTGGCAATCGAACGGGTTAATAAAATCAAACCGTCAGAAACAATTGCATAATCAGTATTGGTCGCACCCATCTGAATTAAGAGCGTCGTGGGCGAGTAAACACTAAAACTGACTAAAGCCCTCGCCGCTGCAATCATTTCTGTTTCAATCGCCACAACTTTAAGATCTGCCATTTGGGCAATTTTTAAATATTTATCAATCAATGCTTTCGGGGCAGCAATAACAAAAACAACTGTCCGGCTATTTGCTTCTTTTTTCGGAGAGCGGAAAATGACCTGATAATATAAATTGACCTCTGCTATCGGCATTGGTACGAATTCTTCAGCAGCATAACGAATAGCCTGACCCAATTCTTCATCAGTTAAAAACGGCAAATCATATACAACCCTTGTAAATATTTTCTGCTCAGGCAAAGCAATTACCGTATCTTTAACCGGAGGATTTATTTCTTCAATTAAATTTTTAATCGCGCCCGCAACAGCCTGTAAATCAAGTTCAGATTCAGACATGATTCCAGGTTGAGGAGAAGCAATATGACCTAGTGAAATCAGGCGTGCAGGATTTTCGCCCTGGTTTAAGACCACAGCTTTTGTAGATGAATAACCTATATCAAGACCAATACGTGTTTGGGCAGACATATAATAGATACTAATTAGCCAGATAGCTAGTTGCTAGTTATACTTAAACATATCAAAAAAGCCACCTCAAAACCATACTTAACTCTAGCCAACTAGCCAACTAGCCAACTAGCCAACTAGCCAACTAGCCAACTAGCCAACTTCTCATTTTACCTGATACGATCCTTTGATGACTGAATATGAACCGCTGGGGCCCGAAGTATAAAAAGGATTTTCAACACCTGATTCATAAGTTAAGGTCGCACCAGCTGTCATGTTTATTTTTTTAGCTGTAGCCTGTCTTACAGTTGTTCCGCCTTCAAGCTGAAGTATACCGTCTCCGGCATAAATAATAGAGGAGTGATTACCTCCATTAACAATAATCGCCGGCTGAGTCGGGTGACTGTAAGTTGAAACTACTGTCAAGTAACTTCCGGAAGTACCTGAGCCCTGAACCCTGCTTCCGCCGGTTAAATTGGTTGTTCCGTCAACAACTATTACACCAGAGACCGCACCAAATTCAGGTTTTAATTTAACTGTTGAGCCACCCTGAACTACTAAATTTCCACTTATCCAAACAGGAGAATCTGCTGTAATAGTACAGCCTCCCTGAACAGTAACGTTACCAAGATAATGCTTTTTCTCTAAATTAGTTGTACATGGCCACTGAATAGTTACATTGCCGCTCTGAGTAGGACTGCTGGCTAATTCCTTCCATTCATCAATATTGCTTTGAGAAATAGGCAGCGCACGAAATAGCGGATCCGTTGAATTCGGGTGACAATGAGTATTGCCCCCTGAACAGGCAGACCCATTAACAGTAATGCCAAGCTGTGTTTGGTAATAGGCGCTATTTCCAATCTGAAGAGCAGATGAATTGTCCGAAGTCATGGTATTTGCATAAGCATTGCCATTTATATAACCTGAACCGGTTCCGGCAATTGAAGTAATCACCCCTCCCATATATGTTTGAAAACCTAAATCACCATTTATCGCCGTCCAAACAGGGGAGCCTGCCTGCCAATTAGCAGACCAGGCCGGGGAACCCCAGGTATAACTGCCTAAAGTATCTTGCGACCACATCCAGTAATTATTGGTATTTGAACTTGTATCTATAACAATCCAGTAAGTAGTATTCGCAGTAAGAGTCGGACCAGTCAGGAATGCCACATCTACAAATCCATAATTTCCGGTAACTAAATTGGCATCTAAAGTGCCTGATGCAAGAACACTATTTTTATTGGGCTTATTACTATTATCACCTAGAATCCTGACTGTGGCGTTTGAGGGAGAGCCTACTTTTTTAAGTTTTAGGGATACCTTATTTAAAACTGCAGTCTGGGCCGGTTTGAAACTTTGAGCTACATCAAGAATAGTACTTCCGGAAACTGTTTTTCCAAATATATAGTCTGCGCAGTTCGGAACCGAACAATCTGTCTGCTGGTCAGCTATAGGCTGAGTTCCTCCTGCAACATATGCATCTCCTGTTATTCTTCCGCCGCCCGAAACTGCAATATTTCCGTTAGAATAAACCGAACCGTTAACTGTAGAGCCTCCGCTTAATGAAAAACCTCCCTCACCAGCCTGAACCCCATAACTAAATGATAAACCCTCTCCTTTACTGGTCAAAATAGAAATTTCCTTCTTCGTTTTAAACTCTGATTGATTAGGAATATAACCTGTCGCCGTTATTTTTTTAGTATTTGCATCAACCGAGGTAACTGTAACCACATATGATCCCTCACCTATAACAGTCTCTGACTCGCCATTATAGTTGCTTCCAACGGCATTTAATGAAGCAACCGCTTTATCGATCCCGGCTTCAGCTAAAGCAGTTGCCTGGACACTTTCTGTAGAATAAAGTGAATTTTGTTTTAAAGTGAAGGAATTTGAAAATAAAATGACCGTAATAACGATAACCGAAGTTAGTGCAATTAAAGCTATAGGCATTACAGAACCTGTTTGGGCAGTAAATTTTTTAAACATTTATATTTTTTTTGTATCACTCATAGGTTTTTTAAATTTATGGTTGCTGATACTGAGCTTTCATTTGCAGAAAAGCCTGAATTTGTCGATAAGTTAATAATATAATAAACCCTTACTGCTGCACCAGGGGAAACTGCATGATTTGAACTATCCAAATAGTTAAACTCCATATGGTCATGAGAGGTCGTTAAAACTTTATTCTTAGCACGTCTTGTGCTTTGGGGATCGGGAAAAACCATTGCCCTTAAAATATTTATATTTCCCGAATCCTTTTCAATAACCGCGTAATCATAAACAGAATCAATTACATTAGAACCTGAATCAACCGCCGGAAGCCGCAACACTAATGTATCGGAATCTGATGTATATTGCGGACTCCCGGATGCCGGATATTGGGATACAACACTGAGGGATGAACGAATAAGATCGGAAATCTCTTTGTTTGCCTGATTTAGGGATAAACCATGACTAATTTGCGTGGACTGGTCAAAAAATAATTGATTTGAAGAAAAAAGAATACTTATCAAAAGCGAGCCTGCAACAGCCGAAATAGTAATTACAATTAAAACTTCGGGCAAACTCCAACCGCGGTTATTTTTCACTTAAGCCCTCCTTTGCTGACTAAAGTCACAACTGTAATATTTTTAGGTTCCTGATTTTCAGTCCATGAAATCAAAACCGAAACTTTTTTAACTTGCTCGCTTTGAGTACAAATTTCCGGCGGGCAATCTGAAATAGTCACAGCTCCTGCCATATTAGTTAAGCTGTTTAACTTTGAGTTATTTATCGCTGTAGTCCCGTTTGCTAAATTATCGTACCCGGAAAATCTTGCATCCTCCAGCACACCAGCCGCAACCTCCCGGGCCCGCGATTCAGACTGACTACCAGTTACTAAATTTATAGCATTGGGAATATTTGCAATAACTAAAGCAATTGCTCCAATTAAAAAAACAGCAATAATAACTTCGACCAGAGAAAGGCCATCAGTATTTTTAATAGTGGGCAGCTTTTTCATTTTTACTTACGGATTTCATTAACCGAAAAAACCGCAAAGTCAAACCAGGCTGGTACTATATCCTTAACTTTGAAAGCCTGAATTTGTTTTTCGCTTTGACCCGATATACCGGTTGCGTTATATATCTGGATTTGAGGGGGGAAGTCATAATTGCCAACCGGTGCAATGGCCAATTTTTGGTTTTCTTCAGAATAAAGGAACCGGGCCCTGATAAACATTACCTTACAATTGGCACCATTAATACAATCTGTTGATGTACCCGGAATTTTGATAGGTACATTAGTTTTGCAAAGAAAATCACGGTTACTCCCCAAAATAGTGGAATTCAGCCTTTCATTCACAGTGGATCTGCAGCTTGCTGGTACAGTAGAAAAATTATTTGCAGTGATTCTGGTGATCGAATCATAATAATTAACCTGGGTTTTATACACTCCATTGTCCACCATCACCACCTTGATCTCTATAGCGGGCTGATCCGTTGTTATGCCCGGATTTCCGAAATATAGGTCAAACGATGTGCCGCCGTAAACTGCAGCTGAACCCATGTTTGCAGCAGCTGGATCAATCAACCAAAATTGAGCAGTCGTTTCTCTCCCAATCGGCGGATATTCAATTGCCTCATACACACCTCCGCCAGGCACTGGCAGCAAGGCGGAACTGTCAACTTTTGCTGTGGCATCATTTCCTAACGGATAAGCCGTTCCGGTGATGGCACCTCCTGTTAATGCCTTTTCTATTCCCGCTTCTGCTGCAGAAAACGCCCTTGATGATTGCTCGGTTTGGGTAGAAGTGGTTACATCTGTAATTGATTTTTGGGTTACTGCAAGCCCAACAGAAAGCGCCACAAGCATAAGCATCAGCAAAATAATTACAACCTGTCCACTTTGGTTTTTCATATCTCTAATTTCATCTTACTTTAACTGTAGTTTGCATTGCAGGATCAGTAATTGAATTATACGGCTTAAGAGACGGGCTTATATAGAACAAAATATCCACCGTATCTTTACCTTCATTCCCCAAAACCCTATTAAACCTGCCGCCGGAAATCGAAACACCTGTAATCGTACTGTTATCTGATAAAGCAACCCTAGAGTTCAGGGAGATATTGGTTAGCGGATCGCAAAAAGCTTTTATTGCACTCGGACTAAGATTACCCTGCCTGGCAAGATAACCATTTTCAGTCGGCACTCCAGACGGAGGGACAGGCTCAACGAACCAAAACCTTGTAAATTTACCCAAGTTATCCCTTATAACAATATAATTATTGCGATTGTCCAAAGTACCATAAGTACCATAGCAGATAACGCCATCCGCGGTTCTGATTGCTTCGGTTAGTATCCCTAAAGCCTGCTGGCCGTTTTGCTTTAACCTGCTAATTGCATCTATTTGAGCCGTACTATTGTAAGTGCGGGTTAAAAGGGTTGAAGAAAACACTCCGATAACTGCAATTATTCCAATTGAAATTACTACCTCAATTAAAGAAAAACCCAAGTGCTTCATTTTAATAACTTGATAAAATTGTAACTAAATCCGATGAATGTTGTCCTGTGTTATCTGTCCAATAAACTCTTGAAATAACTTTTTTTTGATTATAAGGGGGTGGCGCAGAAATCGGCTCATTAAGCACGATGACTTCCTGACTAAATACTGTGTTAGCGATAGGAGCTGGGGTAGGGGTAGGAGCGGGCCCACCCATAGTCACGAGACAGTAGGGGACGGTTATTGAATTGATTGAACAGGAGGTAATAGTATATTTTTCCCCGGCGCTGAAAGTTCGGGTCCAGAAAGTACTATCCCAAGTTGTGCAAGCGGAACTGGGCGGACAAATTCCATAATTACCCGACCTGATTGCCCTGACTTTTTCTAAGTTTTCCTGTGCATATTTCGTTGCCTGGGATTGATTTTTGGAAAATTGGGAATTTCTTAACCCGTATGTAGTAATTATCGCCAGCGCACCCACGACTACGGTCACTAAACTCAACCCAACCATAAGTTCAATCAGAGACTGTCCGTTTTGTTTAAAACGAAGCGAGTTCATAAAAAAAGCTGATAAATTTTGACTATTCAATTCTTAAAACTCCTCCTATTCCTATTCTAATTTTTTTTGTGTTTGCTGGATCAGATAGGTCTGTTAGAGTCAAATAAACCACCCCTGTCCTATAAGTCGTATCACCCAAACACCGATAGGTTACCTGATTTTTTTGAAAGACAATGAAGACAGTCGAATTAGGTTCGCTCGGCGAACTAGAGCAAACATTAAGCGTACCCTTAATAGTCAAACCAGAGGCCCCTGAAGGTGTATAGTTTTTTGTATACAAAAGTTCATCTCCCGTCGCTAGGCACTTTGCGGTTAATGAATAGTCGTCTGAGCTAAGAGTTACTATCCAGGTGTCCGATGGTTCTCCCCTGGGACACCTGATTCTAGATTGAGCCGAGGACTGAGCCCCTTTTAATGTGTCTACAACCTGCGATGCTGTTGTTTGAAGCTCCTGAGACCTGGAAAATTTATTCAGGTTTGGAATTGCCACAGTCCCCACAAGCGCAACTATAGAAATAGCGATCAGAAGTTCAATTAGGGAAAAACCCTTACTACTTTTAAAGGGGGCAGCCATAGTTCCAGCGTACCAAAAATAGGGCGGAGTTTAAAGAGGAGTGACCTGGAAATTGTAAGTGCTGTTGCAGAGTGTTCCGGCTGCTAAGTTCTCTTTCTTCGCACACACATAATAATGGTGGCAAGTACCAGTTTCAGTTGCCCCGGAAACAGAACAGGGCATTGCAGTGACTGCAGTATTAACATTTGCCAAAGGCAGATAATAATAAGAAGTTCCGGTCGGATCCTTTGGAGTTACACTCAAATAAGTTTTTGAAGGGGTGCATGGGGTTGCTCTCCCTGAACAATTGGTTAGAGGATTTCCTGTACCAAGCTCAGCTAGTGCATTGGGGAATTTATTTTGGTCAGCATAATATTGCTGTAAAGCTCCTTGTATTATCCTTAGATCAGCCTCCCTTTGAGCATCCCTGGTACTTTTTTGTACTGCTCCGGAGACCGATATCCCGATACCCGACACCATTGCGATTATTGAAATAACAATTAGAATTTCAATTAAGGAAAAACCTTTACTAATACTTAAGACTTTAAGGCCGGGCAGAGGCATAGATTAAAAGTATCAATTGCAGGAGATAAAGTAAAGAATCTAAAGATTATTGACCTGCCGATTTGCAAAAAACATTTGGTTTTCCTGAGTCTGGATTTTCCAAAAAAGTACATACTTTCCAGTTTTGAAAATTTCCTGCAGGTGCACCAGGAGCCACAGTTATAAAACCTATTGGGCAGAGAGAACCCCAAGGGATACTCGTAACGGGCGAAACAGGGTTTCCCGCCGCTATGCAGTAAGCGTTACCCAAGGGATCTGACCACTGAAATGAACTGAACTGGTCTTCATCAAGCGGAATATAGCCTTCAGGGTTCTTATTAACTTCCAGAGCAATTGAAATTTCATAAAGATCAGCTTTTCTGCCGCTGTCACGGGCTTTGGAATTAAGACCAACATAATAAAGTGCACCAACTGTCGCCAGTATTGCTAAGATTGTAATGACAATAAGAAGCTCCACAAGTGTAAAACCCTGCGAATTTTTTTTCATTTAACTTAATTATTGAGTTGCTTTAAAATTAAGTCAAGGTTATGGTATTCTCGTTAGACCTGCTAAACATTCAATTTTATGTTCCATCCATTAATACTGATAATCGTTATTTATTTTTACCTATGCTTTTCTGTGCTGCTAGGTGATCCCGTCGTTTGGCCTGATGAAGCAGTTTATGCAGATATTGCCAGAAATATCATAGTCGAAAACCGGCTCGGTACAGACCTTCTTAAAGGAATGATTCCGGGATTTGAATCCCATGCCTATTGGAGTCCGCCGCTTTTTATGTATGGAATTGCCGCCTGGTTTAAAGTTTTTGGTTTTTCGATTTTAAATCAAAGGCTTTTTTCTGTTACTTTAGGAACTATTGCTGTTGTGATATTTTTTCTGCTTACTCAAAGAGTAAATGTTTTTAAAAAAACCGCGTATTTAATACCAACAGTAACTACTCTTTTACTTGTAACTGATCCCGTTTTTTTAAAGGCCTCAAGAATAAGCAGACCTGAGATTATGGTTTTAGCTTTTACATCTGCGGCATTTTTGATTTACTTAAAAATCTTAAAAGGGAGCAAAGGTCGAAAAAATATCTATCTGTTTTTATGCGGTCTTTTACTGGGACTGGGCCTAGTTACTCATATGCTGGCATTATCTTTTGCTTTAGCATTTTTTGTGGCCTTGATAACTAATGAAAACAAAAATAGATTTAATCTAAAAAAATATTTTCTATTTATCGCGGGACTCGCACTACCCACCATTATTAGACTTTTATCAATCTTCCCGAACTATTCATATCTCTTTTATCAGCTTAATTTAATAACAAACAGTAGTAATTACACAAAATCTCTTTATTTCTATGTATCCCAATTGCCATTATCACTTCAATCAGATTATTTTCTGGTTTTACTAATTTTCATAAGTTTTTTAGTTTATGTTTTTAAAAACCGAACCCCTGAAAGAATTACATTAGCTTTAATTCTTATTCTCTCATGGGCATTTTCATACCTAGGAAGCATTCAATGGTATGCGGTATATCCAATATTTTTTACTTATCTGGGTTTTTCAATCTTAATGTCAGAATTCTTTAAAGAAGAAAACAAGCAAATTTATTTTAAAGCTGCACTCGCTGTAATTTGTTTGGGTTTGCTTTTTGCCCATCTTAATTGGTTTTTAACAATCAGTAGTATTTATAAAAAAGATGACTATCAAAATTTTAGCAGGGGGCTTCAAGCAGTAATTCCTCCTGGGAAAACTGTTTATTTATCATCACTTCCTGATGCATATTACCCATTAGCTGAAAGAAATAAAATTTACACCTATCCCACGTTCACCCTTGATTTAAATGAGTTTAAAAAGATTTTGGATGACACGGGTTATATTGTTTTCAATAATTTTTATAGTCCTCCAGAAGTAAATGCATTTACTAATAAATATTTAGATCTTAATGTGGAGTCCGTGAGTCAACTCAACGGACCATATCAAATCTACATAATTAAATTAAAAGAAAAGCATTTGCGTCAGGAGGTTAAATAAAGTTGAATTTTAAAGGGATAACAAATTTATTTAAGATAACTTCAGTCCAGATCTGGCTTCTGATTTTATTAACTGTTATTTGTTACGGAAACACCCTCCAAAATGGTTTCGCCTGGGATGACAGCGACTTCTTCGAGTATTGGTTTGCAATAAAAGACAGTAAGAGTGTTTCCGCAATTTATAGTTTGCCGGATCTTTTAGCAGGAGAATTGCCCGACGCTCATCGGGGTGTCTACAGACCCGTACGCAGTGTTTACTATTTATTTAGCTATCAACTTTACGGCAGCGATCCAGTTTTTTATCATCTGCAGGCTATTTTCATTCATTCAACTATTGTCCTCCTTGTTTATTTTATTATCAAATTTATAACCAATAATAAGACTGCCTCTTTTACGGGAGCTGCAATTTTTGCTTCTCATCCAATTCATACTGAAGCTGTAAGTTACACAACTGCAAGTATGGATACATTTGGAATAATGTTTTTCTTTGCTTCATTTTATTTTTATTTAAGAGCCAGGATTTTAAAAGAGCAGCCAAAACTGACTATTTTTCTTTCTGCTGTTTTCGGATTTTTAGCTTTTTTTACTTATGAAGTTACATTAGTTTTACCGATATTAATTGTGCTCTATGAAATCGTATTTCTTAAATTTAAATGGAGGGAGTGGAGGGCATATTTAAATTTTGTACCATATTTTATGTCTATCGCATTCTACGTTTTTATAAGATTTTTTTGGCTTCATATCGGCAATCGCGCTGATTATCTTGGCCAAATTTTTATTGTTTCTTCTAATCAATCAAAAATTAGTATGCCTGAATTTACACTTCATTATGTAAAACTTTTGTTTTTCCCTTTAAATTTAACAGTTTCCCACAACCTCCCCTCAAACCTTCTGAATATCTTCATTAATTTTATGTTTAATATTGATTCCTCAGGAAATCTGCTAGCCGCCATCACACCGGCTATTTTTCTTTTTCCGATAATTTTTGCTTTATTAGTTATTGTTTTCGCTTTTTTAATTTTCAGAAAACAGCCGGTAATCCTATTTTCCATCAGCTGGTTTATTATCACTCTTTTGCCGGTTTCGAATATTATTCCTCAAGGAGCGGCTTTTGCTGAAAGATATTTATATATTCCTTCATTTGGCTTTAGTCTGCTTTTAGGCTATTTATTCGTAAGATCTTCAGGTTTTAATAAGCAATTCAAAACCAGAAGAGTATTAAATTCAGCGGTCTGGATTTTCTTTACAGCACTTATTTTGTTTTACACATATCAAACAGTCAAAAGGAATGAGGATTGGCGAAACGAAGAAACCATTATGATTAAAGCAGCTCAAACTAATCCAAACAGTTTTGTAGCCAATGGTGCTTTAGGCATAGTCAGACTAAAACAGGGCAGATTCGACGAAGCAATAGAGCTTTTTAATAAGGCTTCAGAGAATGATCCTTTTCCTTTTAATACCAAACTGCATATTGGAACTGCATATCTGAGAAAAGGGGATATCGATCAGGCAATAAAGGAGTATCAAGAGGCATCGGAAATGCGGCCTGAATCATTTACCGGATATCTGTTTTTAGCTGATGCTTATTCGGCAAAAGGTGACTATATTTATGCCTGGGAAAACTACCAAAAGGCCATAAGTCTTAATAATCAGGATCCACTTATTTATTACAATCAGGGAGTAGCTTTGATGAAGCAGGAAAATTATCATGAAGCCTTAGCTTCATATCAAAACGCCCTGAAATTAAGGCCAGATTATAAAAATGCTCTACTTAACACGGGTTTTACATACAACAAGCTAAATCAGCCGGATAAATCAATAGCTTACTACAAAAAGGTTTTGGAGTTGAACAATAAAGAACTTCGAGCTTACTTCGCTTTAGCTGAAATGTATGAATCTATGGGTCAAAAAAGTAAGGCTAAAGAGAATTATCAGATCATCCTGTCAATAGATCCAGAGAATAAATTAGCCAAAAGCAAATTAGAAGCAACTAAATAAGTTACATCAACTTAGGATACTAACAAAAAGCGACTAAGAAGTAAGTATTACTGTGAATTTCTCTTGCAGAACCAATTACCTGTACTTGTGCCCGCTCCAACGAATGTTGAACTTGTTGCATTTCCTGTAGAATTTTCAAGACTAGCACAAACCACAAATGAAGCAGTTGTTATCGTTGGTGATTGATATGTTGTTCCTCCTGGACCAGGATTAAAAGGAACTATTTGGTCAGCAAACCATGTAGTACTAATTGGCGTTGCATATCCGACACCAACTTTATAATTAACTTCCATTGCATCGGCAATAGCACCTATATCTTCTTTTCTTTTTGCGTCTCTAGCTCCAGATTGAGTATTACTAAAAAGGGTAACTCCGACTACTCCTAAAATACCGAGGATAACGATAACAACCAAAAGTTCAATAAGTGTGAAACCTTTTTGATTTGATTTAGTTTTGGGCAGTAATTTGTTCATGCGTTTGTTTTTTACTGTGAATTTCTCTTGCAGAACCAATTACCTGTACTTGTGCCCGCTCCAACGAATGTTGAACTTGTTGCATTTCCTGTAGAATTTTCAAGACTAGCACAAACCACAAATGAAGCAGTTGTTATCGTTGGTGATTGATATGTTGTTCCTCCTGGACCAGGATTAAAAGGAACTATTTGGTCAGCAAACCATGTAGTACTAATTGGCGTTGCATATCCGACACCAACTTTATAATTAACTTCCATTGCATCGGCAATAGCACCTATATCTTCTTTTCTTTTTGCGTCTCTAGCTCCAGATTGAGTATTACTAAAAAGGGTAACTCCGACTACTCCTAAAATACCGAGGATAACGATAACAACCAAAAGTTCAATAAGTGTGAAACCTTTTTGATTTGATTTAGTTTTGGGCAGTAATTTGTTCATG
>JAKFWZ010000044.1:30460-50189 GCA_021731695.1 Candidatus Daviesbacteria bacterium
TTGAGTATTACTAAAAAGGGTAACTCCGACTACTCCTAAAATACCGAGGATAACGATAACAACCAAAAGTTCAATAAGTGTGAAACCTTTTTGATTTGATTTAGTTTTGGGCAGTAATTTGTTCATGTGTTTGTTTTCTTAATTTATTTTTCTATATTTATTTTTCTCTGTCAAGTAACCAATTTTCTGTGATTTTTAAAACTTTTCTGTTTGCTCTTTAATAATCATTACTTAATCAAATTTCTCTGTCAAGTAACCAATTTTCTGTGATTTTTAAAACTTTTCTGTTTGCTCTTTAATAATCATTGTATATTTAAAAACTGTTGTCAACAGGGCAATTTAGCCTCAAAATCAAAGCATTCTTAATGAAAGATACCAAGCCAAAATTTTATCTCCCCAAAAAAGGGTAATGATTCCGGCAAGTGATAAGAAAGGTCCAAAGGGAATAGTTTGGCCAAATTTTTTAAGCCTTAAAATTATCAATCCCAAACCAAATAAGGCACCAAGTAAAAAAGAGAGCATCAGAACTACCAGAGAATAGGGGAAACCAAATGCCAGTCCCAAAAAGACACCAAGCTTTAAATCACCTCCACCCATGCCTTTACCTTTTGTTAAAACAATCAGTATATAAAAAAACAAACCAATCAAAAATGCCATTAGACACCCGTAATATAGAGGCTCTGCGATACGCAAAGAAATATCATAAAAATAATTCGAATGAGGAGGAAGTAAATACTCTCCTAAAGATGAGCTGTTAAACGATGCGTAGAGAAAATAGATTTTAGTAGCAGTGGTTGCCAAAAGCAGGATAAATAATGTCCAGATTGAAGGATATGTAATCCTGTCAGGAATATATCCTGTCTTCATATCTGTTAAAAACACAGCAGTCAAAGTAACAACAGTTACTGTGTAAAAAAGACTATTCAATCCTAAAACTATATAGTCCTCATACGGATAGACAGTCGTCAGAATATCAGACGGCAAAAATTTCACAAAGACGCCGGCAATTAATAGACCCATTAAGAATTCTATTAGTGGGTATTCAATACTTAGTTTAAATCCGCAGTATCTGCATTTACCTCTTAAGAATAAATATGAAAATAACGGAAAAAGGTCGTACCATTTTAGTTGTTTTTTGCAACCAACACAGTACGACCTCCCCCAAAAAGATTGCTTAGTCAGGCTCCTATCCGCCATCAGCTTTGTTAAGCTTCCTAAACATAAACCTAAAATAAAACCTGAAACCCAAATCATTTGTTTATCATACTCTAACTAATCGGTGATCAGCCGGTTAGTATTCCTTTAGACGCTGCAGCGTCTAAAGTCTTACCTAATACGCACAAGGCGTTCCGGCCTGGTTAATTAAAGTCAGGTTTGAACCGACTTCAAATCTTCCAGTTGTATCAGTTGCGTTTTGATCTCCACCATCGTTAGCCATTTTTGTCTTTTGCTGTTCTGATTCCAATACAGTATCAATTTCCCAAGCGTCATTATCAGCACAATAAGTGTAGTGATAAGTTGCGTCGTTTGTTGGATCCTGCGGGAGTGTGGGGACTGAAACACCCTGTTGTCCACCTAAGTTAACCTTAACCCAACCCAAGCCTGTTGAAAGCCTGCTGTTTGTAACAATAGGGAAGCTCTTTCCAGTACATGGATAAGTACCTCCATTACACAAAATAGCAGCTCCAGAATTTGTAGCCTCCTGAACAGCTACGTTAATAGCGTTCTGAAGGTTTGAAAGATCAGAAAGTCTGGCTGCATCTCGGCCTCGGCGTGTTAACTCAAGGGGATTAATTATAAGTACAACAACTGCTGCTAAAATAGCGACAATTGCGATAACAACCAAAAGTTCGACTAAAGTAAAACCTTTAGATTGTTTACGGGCAGTTTTTATCAAGTCTCTCACCTCCTTAAGAATTATCACTCATTGAAGAGTTTTAATTGAGATAAACTATTGTAGTCACAGACAAAGATACCCCGTCAAGATAGTATTTTATAACTATGGAGTTAGTTTATATCAACGGGCGAAGTAATCGTAAAATTACCCTATCGAGGTGGTAAGTTTAAGAGCGCAGCTCGCAAGTTAACTACCTTTTAGCCTATTGAGGTAGTTAATTTTAGATTACGTAGTAATCGCAAGTTAACTACCTTTTAGCCTATTGAGGTAGCTAATTTTAGATTACGTAGTAATCGCAAGTTAACTACCTTTTAGCCTATTGAGGTAGCTAATTTTAGATTACGTAGTAATCGCAAGTTAACTACCTTTTAGCCTATTGAGGTAGTTAATTTATAAATTGGAAGAATTATAGACAAGACAAGGAAACCAACACCAATACCTAAAATAATTAACATCACCGGCTCAAGAATAACTGTCAGATTTTTAACCATATGATCTGCTTCGGATTCAAAATACTCGGCAAGTTTAAATGAAATCTTATCAACTTTACCTGTTTCCTCACCAACTCGATACATTTGGGAAACGATTTTAGGAAAAACCCCAACTTCCTCAAGTTGTGCTGACATTGTTAACCCTCTTTCAACACCGGTTTTGGTTTCATTTAAAGCTTTTTTATAAACTGAATTACTGGTGACGTCGGAAACAATTGCGATTGAATCAAGGATCGGAACACCGGCTGTAATTAAAAGTCCAAACGTTCTGGTAAAACTGGTTAACGATGTGCTGGTAATAATCTTTCCGACAATAGGAACTTTAAGCAGAAACGCATCAAACGTATATTTCCCATCAGGAGTTGAAACCCATCTTTTGAAAGCAAATATTCCGACAACTGTCATGATCAAAAGTAACCACCAATAGCCAAGTAGAAAATCTGAAGTACCAATCAATATTTTTGTCGGCAGCGGCAGATCAATATCCGACTGTGTATATAAAGATGTCAAACGGGGAATAACGAAAAACATCATTATACTCATAACTACAAACATCATTCCCAAAACCATAATCGGGTAAACCATTGCTCCCTTAACACGACTTCTGAATTCACGGTCACGTTCAAGGTTGTTTGCCATCTCCGTTAAAACTACATCAAGATTTCCCGCCTGCTCACCAGCTTTTACCAGGCTAACGTATAAAGAAGGAAAAACATCAGGATGTTTTCGCAACGCCGATGCTAAATCAAGTCCGCTGTTAACATCCCTTAAGACTTCTTCCCAAACTGTTTTGAAAGTCAGGTTTGATTGTTGACCAACTAAAATATTTAAAGATTCAGATAAAACCAATCCCGATTCAATCATCGTCGCCAGCTGTCTGGTAGAAATTACCAATTCATCAAAAGACACACGGTTAAAAAGTTTGCTGAAAACGGGAGCCGCACTTTTTTGCTCTTTAATCGATGTTACAACCAGACCCTTTTTACTTAATAACCGGGCAGCTCGGCTGGCATCAACAGTTTCAATCGTGCCTTTATGGTCAGCCCCGTTAAAATCCCGCGCTTTGTAGGTGAATATCGGCATATTAGCTGTTTAGTAGTTTCGTTAAAACCTGCTGTCTTAAGGCATAATTCTGCGCACTTTCCAAAGATATCAAACCTTCTCTTAAAAGATATGCCAAACTACTTTCCATTAAGACCATCCCAGCCTCAGCTGAAGTTTGAATTAGATTATCAATTAAATGCGTTTTACCTTCTCTGATCATAGCTTTGGAAGCGGAATTGTTGATTAAAATTTCATAAGCCAAGATTCGACCTGGCGACATACTCGGAATTAATCTCTGACAAATAACAGCTTCCAACACACCGGCAAGCTGAGAACGAACCTGCGCTTGCTGAACTGAAGGAAAAACATCAATAATACGATCCAGGGTTTGGGCCGCGGAATTTGTATGTAGTGTTGCAAAAACTAAATGACCGGTTTCAGCAACAGTGAGCGCCGCTGCAATAGTTTCAAAATCCCGCATCTCACCAATTAAAACCACATCAGGATCTTCCCTGAGAGTTGCTCTTAAAGCTCTTGGCCAGGAAACGGTATCTGAATTTAATTCACGCTGGGAGATTAATGATTTACCCTTAGGATAAATAAATTCAATTGGATCCTCAATTGTTATGATATGGTTGCTTTGATCCGTATTAATCCTTTCAATGAATGAAGCCAGGGTTGTAGTTTTTCCCTGTCCAGTGGGACCGGTAACCAAAACCAAGCCCTGTTTTAAAGTTGTAATTTTACCTATACTAGCAGGCAGACCGGTTTCCTCTAGTTTACGCAACTTTTTTGGAATTAACCTGAAGGCCGCTGCTAAGGTTCCCATTTGAGTATAAAGATTTGCTCTGAATCGGGCGACATCTTTATATTCAAAACCAAAATCCACATCTAAAAACTTATCTAACTGACTCTTTTGACCTTCTGAAAGAATCGGCATAACCAAGTTTTTAATATCTTCATTACTTAATTCACTCGCCCCGACTATAGGTAAAAGTTCACCGTTTAGACGAATCGAAGGAGGGAACTTAGCCACAAGATGCAAATCTGATGCCTGCCTTTGTATGGTTAATTCCAATAATTGCTGTATCGTCAAATTCATAATTAGTTATGTGTTATGAGTACGCTTCGCTTGGAGTAATGAGTCATTTCTCACATCTCATAACTCATCACCCATAACTCCCTTCTAATCTTGTGCCACTCGCAATACTTCCTCCAAGGTAGTTATGCCTTCCAAAACTTTTAAGTAACCATCCTGTTTCATAGTCATCATACCTTCGGAGACAGCCTGTTTTTCAATATCACCCGCTGAAGCTCTCTCTAAAGTTAAACGCATAATCTTATCGGAAACAACTAAAACCTCATAAATTCCAACTCTTCCCGAAAAGCCTAAACCTCCACACTCAGTACAGCCTTTACCTTTATATAGTTGCAGCTGATTTCTTGGCGCCAGAGGACCTAAAACTTGTGCAATATTTTCAGCTACTTCCTGAGGCGGGGCATATGGATATCTGCAATGCTGGCAAAGTTTTCTTAAAATTCTCTGACCCTGAATTGCATTCACTGATGAAGCCAGTAAAAATGGTTCCATTCCCATATCCAAAAGACGGGGAAGTGATCCCGCTGCTGAATTAGTATGCAAGGTTGAAAAAACCTGATGTCCGGTTAAAGCCGCCTGAATAGCTAACTCTGCAGTTTCGGCATCACGAACCTCTCCTACCAGAATAATATTAGGGTCCTGCCTGAGAAACGATCTTAAAGCTGAAGCGAATGTTAATCCGATAGCCGGATTAACCTGAACCTGATTTGCGCCTTCAATATGATACTCAACCGGATCTTCAACAGTTAAAATATTTACCCTTGATGACGAAAGTTTCGATAAAATTGAATATAAAGTCGTTGTCTTACCTGAACCTGTTGGTCCGCAGATCAAAATAATTCCATGAGTTCTTGTCAGTTGAACCTCAAGACTTTTTAACGCACTGGCACGCAAACCTAATTCTAAAAGTGTCGGTGGTTTTTGTGATTTAGGCAAAAGCCTTAAAACAATTTTTTCTCCAAAAATAGTCGGTAGAGTAGACACACGAAGATCAATATCAACTCCTCCGTCAGTAAATGAAAATCTTCCATCCTGCGGCAATCTTCTTTCATCAATTTTAAGACCGGACATAATTTTAATCCTCGAGACAACAGCCTCATGAACTTTTTTAGGCAAAATTATTTTTTCGTGTAAGATTCCGTCAATTCTGTAGCGCACTCTTGTTTGAGCTTCCTCAGGTTCAACATGAATATCAGAAGCTTTGGTTTTAACGGCATAGTCGAGGAGTTGAGTAACGATATTGGCAACCGGCGCTTCCTTTATAACTTCTGCCTTATCAAATTCTGACTGTTTCGTTTCCTCAGGCAAACCTAAACTTACTTCCTTCAAAGCCGATACAACTTCTGATGTTAAGTTCTGGGAATATTGATCCGAAATTGCAGAATTAATGTCCTTCTCGAGAGCCAGATATCTTGAGATTTTTTTACCTGTTTTTTTCTCAATAAATTGAGTCACCTGAATATCTAACGGATCAACCATTGCCACAGATAAAACATCGTTTTCAAGCTTAAAGGGAATTAATTTATACCGGCGGGCAACCTGCTCCGGGACCATATTTAAAACTTCAGTTGAAATACCCTGACTTTCTAAGCCTTCAAGTTCAACAAAAGGAATGCCGAGAATTTTAGCTCTGGCCTGAGCAATATCTTTTTCAGTCGCAAAATTTCTCTCAAGAATTATTTTTTCAGTCGGGAAACCTGTATTAATATTTTCAAGCTTAATTGTGGAAACCTGCTGAGGAGTAAGTTTTCCTTCCTGTTCTAAAACATCAACGATGGTCAGTTGCGATTCATCCATACAAATTAAATCTGCAACAATCGGGCAGATTTAGATCCATTATCGTTAATAAGGTTGATTAGTGTCAAGGATTTTGCTAAAAGAATTGCATGCAGCCGAAAATAATTGTTTCCCAAAATCCTGAAGAAAGAAGTCTTAAGATCTGGCAGGTTTTAGAAGAATCAAAGATTAAAGAAAACAATCCTGACCTTCTATTAATAGAGGATGAAAAAATCAGTATCAAGATTGTTAAGGAAATAGTTAAGCATCTTTCAACTAAACCTTTCGGTAAAACGGGAAAATCAGTTGTTATTTTAAACGGAAATGATATTAGTTTAGATGCGCAAAATGCATTGCTTAAAACTTTGGAGGAACCTCCTGAAGACGCAGTCATTTTGATTGGTGTGGACGCAGAGAATAAATTGCTTTCAACAATTCTATCGCGATGTTTGGTTTTGAATTACCAATCACGGATAACGAATAACGAAAGTGCATTTGATATTGATGATCTAATTAATAAATCAGTTGAAGAAAGATTTGAAGTTATCGAAAAAACTGATGACAAGCAAAAGTTTCTAAAAGACTTAACAGCATCTTACAGGGCAAAGACCTTAAAAGGGGAGAGTGATGGAAAATTTTTGGAGGAGTTGTTAAATGCAGAGATTTGGAATGAATCCAATGTAAATATTAGAACAATTCTCGAATACTTAATGCTTAAATTACCAAGTGATTAATGATTTTAGATTAACGATTAAAGAATAAGCACGCTAGAACTCATTAATCAATAATCATTAATCCTTAATCTTGTTTAGACTATCATACCAGTCTAAACTCGTGATGTAGATTTGCATATAAAATTTTACTATGCTAAACTGCCATTCATGGCAAAATCTACATACGATGCTTCCCAGATTCAGGTTTTAGAAGGTTTAGAACCAGTCCGCAAACGCCCTGGAATGTATATCGGTTCTACTGATAGCAGAGGCTTACATCACTTAATTAAAGAGGTTGTTGATAATTCAATTGATGAGGCATTAGCAGGGCATGCTAAAAACATCTGGGTTACTTTGCACAAGGATAACTATGTAACTGTTGCAGATGACGGTAGAGGAATTCCGGTTGATATTCATCCTAAAACAGGTAAATCCGCGCTTGAAGTTATTATGACGACGCTCCATGCCGGCGGAAAATTCGGTTCTGACGGATATAAAGTTTCTTCAGGTTTGCACGGAGTTGGTGTTTCAGCAGTAAATGCACTTTCAGATTTCGTTAGAGTCGAAGTAAAGAGAGAGGGCAAAATTTATTTTCAGGAATATAAAAGGGGAGTGCCACAAGCTGATGTAAAGGAAGCAAAAGACTCTGATAAAAAACTTCCTTTTGAGACTTCATACGTTTGGAAAGTTAATACAGGGACTAAGGTTAGTTTTCTGGCAGATGAGACAATTTTTTCAACAATTATTCCTGAATTAGATAAAGTAAAGCGTCAGTTAAAACAAGTGGCTTACCTGGTTGCAGGTATTGCTTTTCATCTTATAGACGAGAGAACAGGGGCGGAACAGGGATATTATTTCCAATCAGGTATTGCCGCTTTAATTAAACAACTTAATCGAAATAAAGGTTTGGTTCATCCAAACGCCATCATTATCAATAAAGAAGTTAATGAAATCGCAGTAGAGGTTGCAATCCAGTATAACGATAGCTTTGCCGAAACAGTTGAAAGCTTTGCTAACGTGGTGCCGACAACAGAAGGCGGGACTCACGTTACCGGATTCAGAACCGCGTTAACCCGTGTTATCAATGATTACGCCCGAAAGATCGATGCATTAAAAGAAAAAGATGAAAACTTTACCGGAGATGATATTAAAGAAGGCTTGTCCGCTGTTATTTCTATCAAAATGGAGTCAGACAAGATTCAATTTGAGTCCCAGACGAAGGAGAAGTTAGGAAGTGCAGAAGTTCAAACCGCAGTTAATCAAGTTACAAAAGAAGGTCTTGAAACATTCTTAGAAGAAAATCCACAAGACGGCAGAAGAATTATTGAGAAAATTTACTTAGCTGCTAAGGCCAGAGCTGCGGCCCGCGCTGCAAAAGATGCCGTTATAAGAAAAGGTGCCTTAGAAGGAATGACCTTGCCTGGAAAATTGGCCGATTGTCAGGAAAAAGATCCGGCGAAATCTGAAATATATATTGTTGAGGGAGATTCAGCAGGCGGCAGTGCTAAACAGGGAAGAGACCGAAAATCCCAGGCTATATTGCCCTTAAAAGGTAAGATATTAAACACAGAGCGCGCAAGGCTTGATAAAATTTTAGAGTTCGAGGAAATTAAATGTTTAGTAATTGCTCTAGGAACCGGAATCGGGGATATGATTCAATATGATAAAGTCCGATATCACCGGATTATTATTATGACAGATGCGGATGTTGACGGCTCACATATCCGTACACTCTTACTTACATTTATCTTTAGATATTTACCGGATCTTATTACGAGGGGCTACATTTATATCGCTCAGCCTCCTTTGTTTAAAGTTCAAAAGGGCAAAGAGATTCACTATGCATATACCGATGAGCAAAGAGATGCAATTTTACTTAAAATCCGCGGCGGAAAAACTGCAGAAGAAATCAAATTAGTTGATGATGTGGTACTCGCTACAGAAGGCGAAACAGAAGCTGCTGCCGGCGAAGCTGCAGCTCCGGTTAAAAAATCTTCTTCAATAATTATCCAAAGGTATAAAGGTTTAGGAGAAATGAATCCGGAACAACTATGGGAAACGACAATGAATCCTGAGAATAGAGTATTAAAACAGGTAACAATCGAAGATGTTGAAAAAGCTGATGAAGTCTTTACAATGCTTATGGGAGATGAAGTTCCACCAAGAAAAAGATTCATCCAAACCCACGCGAAGCAAGCTATTCTAGATATATAAAATCGCGAAGTCCCGCGAAGCTTTCAGCGAAAGAGGACAAGCAATACTCAATATTTAATTTGATTTAAATCCTATAGTTTGTTATACTTCTCTTTAAATTATGCCTTTGCCCGAAAAACCACAGGAAATAAAATTGAACCAGGAATTTCTGCTTTTTGAACCAAGCAGTTTATTTCCCGATGATATACGAAATCGAGATCTCGGTAAACACAGTGCTGCTATTGATCTGGAAATACTTCCTGGTAGAATATTCCCCTTTGTTGCTCATGCAAGATTCTCAGGATCTAACGGATTCGGGATAAGCCCATTCGATCCAGATAAAGGATACAGAATAGTTCAGGATGATTTTGATCTTGAAACAAGACGAGCAAAAATTACAAAAGCATGGAACACACCTCGCAAAAATCGCAATATAGTTAATGCGCCTCTTTATATTAGTCTGGAACCTAACTGGATACGATATGAAGAGTCAGGCCTGATAGAGGTAAGAAGGACTCGTATGGGAAGTTTCACCACTGTAGATATGAACTATTTAGATGAGGTTCAGGCACAAATGGATCAACTAAGACTGCAACTCACTTTCCCTAGCATGGGAAATTCACTAAATTCTACCTATGTACCTAAAACAGAATATGAAGGAGTAGCGCAAGATACCCCTAGCGCAGAATTTCTTTTACAGTATTTTTACCCGTTGGATTCTGGCGAGCTTCCTTCTGACCCTTGGTACACTAATTTCGCAGGAAGACATGGAGTGGATCCAGGTTTTGTACTTTATGTTCCCGACGATTTAGATAGATTAAGTCAAATTAGAGCGAAATTTGTGATCCAAGGAGAACAGCACCAACAATCAATATCTGAGGAAGATATTCCTGATAAATTTAAGTGGAAGGGCTAATCAATACTTACCAACTCAACCTCAAAAATAAGCGTAAAACTTTAGGAATTTAATTTGCTTTTACAATTCTTTCCAAATTATCTAAACGCTTTCCGTAATCTTTATGCTCCGGAATAATTTCATCTAATTTTCTAACAACTGCCTCTAATGTCCTGGCTAAACTTTGCTGCCCTTTTTTAAACTCTTCCCTTAATTCCTTTTTAATTCTGTTTTCAGATTCCTTTATTTTGTTTTCTGCTTCTTCATGCATCTGCTCAAGTCTAGGCATGACGACCTGGGCAAAGCCATCATTAAAAGTAAGTACCATCATTTTCTGGAGCTGTTTCATGTTTTCTTCGGTCATGAAATAAATATAATTTAAGTAAAATTTGTTGTCAATTAAGAAGAAATTAATCGATGGCTACCAACTCAACCTCAAAAATTAATGTAGAACCTGCAGGAATAGAGCCAATTGCACGATCGCCATAAGCTAAAGAGGCAGGAATAGTTAACTTTCTTTTCCCTCCAACTTTCATGCCCGGAACTCCCATATCCCAACCTTCGATAACTTCGCCAACGCCAATTCTGGTTTTAAATGGAGAGCCTCGCTCAACAGATGAATCAAAAACACTTCCGTCTTCCAAAGTTCCATGATAATGAATAGTTATATAATCTCCGCCGGTAACCTCCGCCCCCTCACCTTCTTTTATATCTTCGATTTTAAGTTTATTATCAGCCATGAAAGTCATTTTAACACAGCAACAGCTGCAAATCTTCCCTCAGGATATAAGTTGGATTTTTTATACTTATTAGATAAGAAGTGAGAGTAGAGTTCATTTTTCACAGTAAGACAAGAAGTACAAACCGGAGCCACACTAATATTTTCAGGATTAACACCTGCACCGATTAATTGACTAACATTATAACCAATAACATCAACCATTAAGCTGCCCTTATCAACAGTAATCTTATATCCGTCGCGTATATTTACACCAATTTCTACATGAATCTTGGCATCTTTTAAAGTTGGGGTAATCCAGGGCAACCATGCATAAGGCGTTTTTGTTTGCATATATTTAAGCCTGTAACAATTCTTTTGAATCGAAGGACCAATTCCGACAATTAAATCTTTAGGCGAAAAACCCATGCTGGATAACTTTTTAACAGCCTGTTTAGCAATTAACCTATCTGTACTTTTTCTACCTGCATGAATTAACGCTAAAACATCTGAATTTTTTGTTGTAAGAATAATAGAGGCACAATCTCCTGTAGTTAAAATTAAAGGCAAATTTTTTTCTGTGGTAATCAACCCGTCAACACCTTCAACACCGGTTTCGATATCATATGCGCCTTTTCCGGCATGATCAAAAGTCGCTATTTCAATATTAGCTCCGTGGATAACTTTATAATTAACAGATTTTTTAAGACTAAACCCGAGAGCGTTCGCAAACCCCCGCCTGTTTTTTAAAACTTCTTTCTTTAGTCCATATTTATAACCCATATTTCCAAAGCTTTTTGATGAAAATCCATATTTTAAACCAGTAATATTATCCAGAACGCTTAGGCCTTTAATAATTGGGGTAGCAATTTTGTAATCTGAGATTCTGCGAGTGGGGATATGATGCTCACCGATTAATTCGCCACATGCACACAACCTGGATTTAAAAGGTAAGATTTGATTGCTATTAAAATGGCCTGTAGTTTTCATTTAGTGCCAAATATTAGCAGATTTAAAGAAAATAAACATCAGGTAACTTTCAAATTATTTTCTCAAGCGAAATATAAAGAATTAAGAGATATTTTGTCAATTGATAATCAGGGGAAAATAGCAAGCTAATTAAAGAAAAATAAAGCTGTTTAGCAGCTTATCTGCCAAGGTTTGCTATAAAGAATATTTCAGCATTTCTGTGCATAATATCTTCAATTACATATTCAGGAAAACCACGTCTTCGGAACCCACCAACTAAAGTAAGTCCGTATTTCACAATATCTTCCATATCTACAATAACCGATTCTGTTCCCATTCCATCTCCATCAGTACCAACCTTCAGGTGTTTCCAAGGTTCTGAGGACACTTTTCCAAATATATTTATGTAATGTTCATAAGTATTAACAACTTCCTCTACAGTTACTATTCCATCCTTATTTGGTTTATGAAGCCATGAGGCACCCATAACCCCAATACCCCCACCTCTTCTGACAACTTCTAAAGCAATATCATCACGCGTTGCTCTGGTCATGTTTTCGCCAACCATCGCACGGCTTCCTGTATGACTAATAAATGAAGGCCTGCCGCTTCTTTCAGTAACTTTAAATATATCTTTTGAAGTCGCAACACTTACGTGAGTATGGTCAAACAAGAATCCCATTTCATCTGCCTGTTCCATCATTGCGTATCCTAAAGGGGTTGCTCCACTAGTTTCTTTTGTGCCGTGTCCCGTAGCTATCGAGCTATCGTTATTATGAACAGGAATCCATGTTCTAACACCGTCAGCCCACATTCTGTGAAGTAAATCAGGTCCTAAATCAGCACCGTACATTCCTTCAACTGAATGAAATGCTGCAGTTTTTTTCCCTGCTTTTAGAACTTCTTCAAGTTGTTGACCATCTGTAACAAGCTTAACAAGATCAGGTCTTTGGCCAAATATTTCCTGATAGTAAATTATTTGCCATGGATATAATTGTCTGAATTCTCCTTTAGGATCTGCATAAACGTTTGCTCCCCAAAGAGAAACATTACCTTCTTTAAGAGCAGGTAAATCCGTAAATAAAACTTTATCTGCATAAGGGCTATTTGGCCCGTAAGCACTAATCGGGAAAACCATTCCTAATTCCTGTCCGGCTATTCTAAAAGCCATATCCATTTTAATTTTATTACCGAGAGTCTGGGCTACTTCAGCTGCTACATCATTGTGTAGGTCAGCCATTTTTATAGGTTTAGTGGGTGATTGCATTTCTATCATAAAGTTATTATACTATAAGCTACGATTTTAATCAAATACTTACAGCAGAGTTCGATTATTGATTGTTAAAAATTTGATGTATAATATCTGATTTGTGAGACAAAATTATGACAAACATTTCAAGTAACGAAGAGCCAGACAGTAGCTTCATTATCTTAAGACCCGCGGGAAACGATACCGCGTTGGTTTCCGGAATAGTTAAAGATCCAGTAAAAAGAAAGGCAATTGCCGACGTAATACAACGTGAATTTCCAAATGTCGAACAGGTTGGTTTTATAAATCCTGATAAAAAGAACGCCGAACTTTTAATGACTGGCGGAGAGTTTTGCGGAAACGCGACCCGAAGTGCTGTATATCATATTCTTTCAATGAACCCCGGAAAGATCAAAATTAAGGCTTCAGGGGTTAAGAAAAAACTTCTTGCCGGAATAACTGAAGATGGTGACTGTTTCTCTCAAATGCCTGTTTACTCGGATCCTTCTTACGTTAAAGCTGACCCTAAAAATAAGGGTAATTACTTAGTGGAACTCGAAGGCATAACTCACTATGTTGATTTTAACGTGAGTAAAATTAAGACCTTAGCGATTGATGAAATAAAAGAAAGGGCGCGCGCGCAAATGTTTGAACTGGGAATTAATTCATATCCTGCCTGTGGAATTATTTATGCAGAAGCTTTAGATGACGGATGGATCATACACCCCGTAGTTTATGTCAGAGATGCCAATACTTTATATTACGAAACAGCCTGCGGTAGCGGAACTACAGCTTTTGGTTTAGTGCATGCACTTAAAAAAGGCGGATCAGTTAAGGATATTTCAGTCATGCAACCTTCAGGTCTTTCTATTAAGGTCTCCGTTGAATTTAATGGTTCATCCTTTGGATATGTTCAAATTCAGTCTCCAATTAAAAGACTCGGCGAAGGCGTATTAAAAGCCGAAAACAATTCTAAACAAAATTCGTTAGCTAACTTATCTACACGTAATATAAGTATTCATAATATGAAGGTTTGGGCATAAAAATATGGATAGTAAATCCAAAATAAATCAGATCGTTAAGACGATCCTGGAAAAAAGACCAAAACTTGTAGAACTGGCTACAGAGGAATCTGTGCTGGAATACTACAGACCAGCACTGGAGTGGAAACAAAATGAAGAAGTTTTCCCAAACACTTCAAAATTAAGTGAGGTAATCACAGCTGATATAAAAAGACTTTATGGCCCTGAGTTGGCTGATCAGGCATCAGAACATTTAAAAGAAAGCTGGGTCATTGAAACCGGCGCTCATTTAAACATCCCCAGAAGATTCGATAAACCAAGTGTTGAACAAAAATCGAGAATTAATTCTGTTTTAGTACAGGGTCAGGTCCTTTGGGCCGCTTCAGGAAAAGCACTCGGTCGAAATATGTCTATTAGTTTAAATTCAGGCAGAGTACCTGCTGATAATACTAATAGCGGAGCCTATCTTGATTTGCCGGCACTTAAAGCGCCAATTACTTTAGTGAGCAGAAAGAAACACCCCGATTCACCTCAAAGTTTAATTTCTGCACGTACTGTAGAGGATATCGAAGAAAAAATCAGACTACTGGAAATGTATAGAATTCAGAAACTTTTACCTGAAGATCAATATCTTATGGGTATGGAAGTTTTACAAAATTTCTTAAAAGTCAGATCAAGCTTTGCAGATCAGGTTGCAACTACACACGCAATGCTTTTAAATAAAGTACTTCCTTTAAACCAGATTACATTGGATTCAGAACCAATTGCCCGGGACTACTTCATTAAATTACTAAAGGATAAAAGCTCTCTTATTTATAAAATCTTCAGCGATAAAACATTAACAGAAAAATTCACTAAAGCTTTCGTCAATATTCGAACCGGTTGGGTAGAAGGGGAGACACCATTTTATTATGTCTTAACAGCTGATGAGGGATACCGACTAGTTAATTACCGTGGTGATTTAGATCCCAAAATAATCGTTAAAGGACTCGAAGATGGAACTATGTTTCTAAAAGGAGTATTAAAATATTTTGCACTGATGGCAGAAGCCGGAATCGTACCTGTTGGAGGCTGGACTCAGGCTGGTTATTGTACTGAAATTAAAACTCAGGCAATTAAATTCTTAAATGAACTGGGCTATAGCGATCGGGCTGAAGTATTGGAAAAAATGCCTACTCATATCGCAGCCGTTGCTCCTTGTTGGGGTATCCATCAGGAAGAGAATGGCGATTATCTACTCCTCGATCCTATCACAATGATTCTTAATCCTTCTTTAATTAACCTCACAGCAATACCAACTTATACAGGCAATCAGGTTTTATTAATCGGAGCACCAGCGCTCTACGAATTCTTAAAAGATAACGAATCGTTAACAGCTGACTACAAGGATTTTATGGAACTTCTGAGCTTTTCTTTAGTTGAGAAATCTAAGGAAGAGAAAATACACACTCAAAATATTAAAAAAATGCATCACAACAATCCTCAGATCGGGCACTCTCATTAATCAATTGCTCTCGAGCTTAATTTGATACAATATACCTCCATGAATATTAAGAATTTGGCTGTTGTTGTTCTCGCTGCAGGTAAAGGGAAAAGATTTGGAGAAGAGTACACGAAGTTATTGCATCCTTTATTCGACAAACCTCTTATCTATTATCCAATTCAAAATTTAAAAAACTTAGGTGTTTCTAATATTATTGCTGTAGTTTCAGATCCTTTAGTGGAAGAAGAAATCAGCAAACATATTGATTGCAAATTTGTTTATCAGAAGGAATTAACCGGAACTGCGGATGCTGTAAAGCTGGCAATGCCGCAGATTTCAGAAGATGCAGAGTTGGTTATGGTTTTAAATGGTGATGATGCCACGCTTTACACCAAAAAAACTTTGGATGAATTTTTAGATTCGCATTTTAAGAGCAAAGCTGATATCTCAATGATGACTTTAAAGACTTCGCGCAACATGGAAGTTGGCAGGATTATCCGGGACAAATCAAATAATTTCTCAAAGATTTTGGAACTTAAAGAATATAATGAGTCCGGAGTCAGAAGTAATGAAATAAATTGCGGAGTTTATTTATTTTCTCCTGAATTTTTAAAAACTAATTTAGATAAAATTCAAAAATCAGAAGGCGGGGAATATTACTTAACTGATTTACTAAATATTGCAAAGGAAGAAAACGGAAGAATTAATCTATATGTTTTGAAAAACCATTCCGAATGGATCGGCATTAATGACAAAAAAGATTTGGCACATGCTGTAAATATTATTAAAAAAAGAAAGCTTCCAGAAACTAAAAAAGATTTTCCCATTAAAAAAGTTCACTTTTTAGGAATTGCCGGATCCGGAACTTCTGCTTGTGCAAAATTAGCAGAGGCGGCGGGTTACGAGGTTTCCGGATGTGATTCAAATTTATCCGGTGAATTTGCTGATATTTTAGGCGACGTTGAAACATTTGATAAACATGATCCAAAACATTTAGAAGGCGTTGATATTTTGGCGTTAACCCCGGCAATTCTTTCACTTGACCCAAATAATCCGGAAATTGAAAAAGCTAAGGAACTCGGTATCAAAATAATGACCTGGCAGCAATTCTTAGGAAAATATTTAACCCGCGGAAAAACTGTAATTGCAATTTGCGGAACTCACGGAAAATCAACAACCACTGCAATGACTGCCAAAGTCCTAGAAGATGCTGGTCTCGATCCGACTGTTTTACTTGGCGCTACAATTCCCGAATGGGGAAGTAATTACCGAATCCCAAGTTCGTCATTGCGGCTTCCGGAGAAAGGGCGTGTTGGAGGCGAGAGCCGACGCGGCAATCAAAATCAACAGGAATACTTCGTTATTGAAGCAGATGAATTTAATAATAATTACACTGCTTTAAATCCGGATTTTACAGTATTAACAAATATTGAATATGATCATCCGGAGTTCTTCCCGAGTTACGATGACTATCAAAACAGTTTTAGAAATTTTTTACATAAAACAAAAATATTAATTTTGGCAAATTTATCAGATGATAATTCTGCAGTTACATTAAAAGAAAAAGATATAGCAGATATTAATTTTTTCCCGCCGGTTTCGGATTACTCAAAAAACTTAATTGATTTTCCGCTTAAAGTTTACGGCAAAAGAAATGTTTTAAATGCATCAGCGGCTTTTAATTTAGCGCTTAATTTAGAAATAGATCCGGAAATAATTAGAGAAAGTTTAAAGAGTTTTTCAGGGATCGGCAGACGAATGGAATTAATTGGAGAAATAAACGGCGCGCAAATTTATTCTGATTTTGGTCATCATCCGACAGAAATAAAAGTTACAACAGATGAATTAAGACAGAATTTTCCGGAGAAACAAATTTATGTAATTTATCAACCACATATGTTTTCGAGAACTAAAGCTTTGTATAAAGACTTTGTAAATGTTTTTAAAAACATTAAAGTTGACGGAACTTTCATTATTGATATTTATCCTTCAAGAGAATTAGATCCGGGAGACATCAATAGTAGAATGTTAGTTAAGGCAATTAATCGTGATAACGTTAGATACTCTGAAGATTTATCGAAAACATTCAATGAACTAACTAACGAACTAACCAGTAACGATATACTGTTGTTTATGGGGGCAGGGGATATTGACGCAAAGATTCGATCTTTGCTGTCATCCTGAATGGAATGAAGGATCTCTGACGAATGTCAGTTACAAAATATGAATTATAGTAATAAAAAGGTTTTAGTTTTAGGTTTGGGTCTTAATGAAGGGGGAGTTGGTAGTGCTAAATTTTTTGCTAAAAATGGAGCTGAAGTTTTAGTCACTGATTTAAAAAACGAAACAGAACTGGCGCCATCTTTAGAGAAATTAAAAGAATTTCCAAATATTAAATTTTCTTTAGGCGGACATAAATTTGAAGATATTGATTGGGCAGAAATTGTGATTAAAAATATCGCTATAAAACCTAATAACAAATTCATTGAGTATGCAAAACAAAATGAAAAAGAAATTGAAACTGATATAGGTATCTTTTTAAATGAAGTTTCTGTAAAACAGATTATAGGTGTCACCGGAACGAAAGGAAAAACCACAACCGCTTCATTAATTTACTTTGCAGTAAAAGAAAAATATCCTAACTGCGTTTTAGCCGGAAACATTGGTAAATCAGTTTTAGATGCCTTAGAAGAAATTAACAGCGACACATTAATTATTTTAGAAATTTCATCCTTTCAACTCCAATCATTTGATGATAAAAAAACTTCACCGAATTTCGCCGTTATAACCAACATTATGCCGGACCATTTAAATTACCACAAGGATATGGAGGAATATATTAATGCCAAAAGAATTATTGCAAAATATCAGACGCAGAATGATTATCTGTTTTTGAATAAAGATGACAAAACGATCAACTCTCCAGAATTTTTAGAAGGTCTTAAAGGAAAAATCGTTCACTTTTCATTAAATGATTTACCGGCAGATTTTATACCAACTTTAAAAGGGGAACATAACAAAATTAATTATGCTGCCGCCTTAGTAGTTGCTAAAGGAATTGATGTGCCGGTTGATGAAGCGCTTAGAAACATGAATCAATTTACCGGAGCAGATTATAGACTTCAAAAAGTTTTTGATAAAAATGGAATTGTAATTATTAATGATTCGGCCAGTACAAATCCGGATGCCGGAATTGCTGCTTTAAAAACTTATCCAAATTCTATTTTTATTGTTGGGGGGATGAATAAAGGATTAGAATATGCCCAACTGGCAACAGCGATGGATGAATATGCAAAAGAGATATATTTTATCGAAGGCGATATAACTGATACTTTAAAAAATCTACTGCAAAACAAAGAAAAAGATAAAGGCACATTTTCTGATTTTGAAATATTATTAAATGAAATCAAGAAAAATCTTTCATCAAATTCCGTAATTCTATTTTCTCCAGGTGCTACAAGTTTTAATTTGTTTCATAATGAATTTGACAGGGGGGAGAAATTTAATAATGCCGTAGAAAAGGTATTTGAATAATTGTCATTCAGAGCCCTGCAGAGCAGGGCGTGGAATCTTGGTTTGTAATAAACTTTAATCAAGATTGCTACGCCACTTTGTGGTCTCGCAATGACAGATCATTATGTATACAACTATTAACAATCAAAATATTTATTATCAAAAATTAGGCAAAGGGCCTGATTTAATCATGCTTCACGGGTGGAAACAGGATGTTTCAAGTTTTCATAATGTAGCTCAAATTTTAAAAGAGGACTTTACTTTGTATTTAATTGATTTACCTGGTTTCGGAAGAAGCGAAAATCCTAAAAAGCCATTCTTTGTGGAAGATTATGCAGATATTGTGAAAGGGTTCATTGAAAAATTAAAATTAAATAGACCAAACCTTTTAGGGCATTCTGTTGGCGGAAATATTTCCATAAAATTTGCATCAGAGAATAGGGATCTTATTAATAAATTAGTTTTAGAAAGCAGCTCAGGAATAAGACCTAAAAAAACTTTCTTAAGACAAATACTTTATTTAAATGCAAAAGTCTTTAAATATTTAATACCAAATATTTTTAACCTTAAATTAAGAGTTAGAAAATGGCTTTATTGGAACCTGGAATCTGATTATTTAAATGCAGGATCGTTAAAAAATACTCTGACAAATATTTTAGATGAAGAT
>JAKFWZ010000045.1 GCA_021731695.1 Candidatus Daviesbacteria bacterium
AGATTCTGACCAAAAACAATTCTCCTTAACTGTTTCTTGATTTGTGCCTCAGAAGGTATTTGATTTAGTCGATACATAATTTAATTTAACAACTATTTGCCGTTAATTTGTACCAACTGCTTTAGATTACCCACCGGTAACTACTTTACAAAACTAAAATTAGGGGGTAGTATGATTATCCGATGAATAAAAGAAGTTGCCGTCTTTTTTATTCAGAAAAGGATAACTAATTGTATGAATAATAAAATAACTTTAATTGATTTTTGGGCACCTTGGTGCGGACCCTGCAAAATAATGAATCCGATTATCGACGAGCTCGAAAAAGAAATGGGCGAGAAACTTTCGGTTGAAAGAGTAAATGTTGATGAGGATCAGGAAAAATCTTCCAAATTCGGTGTGATGAGTATTCCAACCTACGTTATTATGAAAGACGGCAAAGAAGTCGGACGAAAAATCGGCGTTACTCCAAAAGCTGAACTTGTAAAATTGTTAGCAGCATAATTGCTTCATTGCTCAACCGCGAAGTCGGGAGATTCGCTCATTGTTTCATTGCTGAAAAAATAATAACAATGTAACCATGAAACAATCTAATAACTTTTCCCTTAATGTAGTCGAGATAATCAAAAAAATCCCATCTGGTAAGGTAACAACATATGGTACAGTGGCTCTTTTAGCTGGTTCACCGAGAGCTGCCCGCGAAGTTGGATACCTCCTTCATTCTTTAACTGAAAAACATAATCTTCCATGGCAAAGAGTGATAAACAAAAAGGGTTATATTTCAATTAGAGGCGGGGATATCAATTTGAAAAATATGCAAAAATTATTGCTTGAAAAAGAAGGTGTGGAAGTCTCAGAAGACTTCATGGTAGACTTGGAAAAGTATGGATGGTTCGGAGACAGCTCTCGTAAAACCTGATCGAGATCCTGAGCTCGCTTCGCTCCTCAGGATGACAAAACCGGTTTAAAATTTTACCGGTTTCGTCAAATTAAAATGAAAACCCTCTGGATTATTGCAAACTGGAAAAGTAACAAAACCATATCTGAAGCGCTGGATTGGTTAAATATTGTCGGGCCAAAACTTCAGAATAGTGAAAACCTGTCTGCCGACAGGCAGGATATTAAAGTAATAGTTTGTCCTCCTTTTTCAGACTTAGCCGAACTTAAAAAAGAAATTCAAGTTAATAACTATTCTATTTTTTTAGGATCTCAGGATATTTCACCTTTTGGGATTGGGGCTTATACAGGCGAAGAACCAGCAGAAATTTTAAAGGATCTGGTTTCTTATTCAATAATCGGTCATTCGGAAAGAAGAGAAAATTTTGCAGAGACTGATGAAATGGTTGCAGATAAATTTAATAAAGCTAAAGAAACAGGAGCTGAAGGAGTGGTTTGTGTTCAGGGAGCTGAAACTCCAATTCCTGAAGGCTGCAATATAATTGCTTATGAACCGATTTTTGCAATTGGAACCGGAACACCAGATACTCCGGAAAATGCCCAGAAGGTTGCAGAACAAATTAAATCAGAAAAACCGGATGTAAATGTTTTATACGGCGGAAGCGTGACTGATCAAAATTGCAATGCATTTATCTCTCAGAAAGATATTAACGGTCTTTTAATCGGAAAAGCATCATTAGATGCTGAAGAATTTTTGAAAATTGTGGAGAGTTGCGGTACAGTCTAGCTTCATGGAAAATAATCTAACACATCATAACAACGGTAATTCGCGCGGTCAAAAGCAAAGCGCTTTTGCAAAAATTGCGATTCTATTGATCGTTTTTGCCGTCGCTCTTTATGCTGTCTGGTGGTTTTTTACGCAATCAGGCAGTTCTGCGTTTGATATGGTCTTCAATCAAAACCCTTTGAAAAAAGAAGAGGGCAGGGTTAGTGTTTTGCTTCTTGGAAATGCCGGAGGAACTCATGCGGGAGCGTCATTAACTGATTCAATAATTGTGGCCTCTTATGATTTAAAAACCAATAAAGCAATTCTATTTTCAATTCCCCGCGATCTTTGGATTGATAATGCTGATGCAAAAGTAAATACACTTTATCAAGTTGGTAAAAAAGAAACTGGCAACGGTCTTAAGTATTCTGAGGAAAAAATTGGAGAGATTTTAGGTCTGCCTATTCAGTATGGAGTCAGATTAGATTTTAATGGGTTTTCAAAAGCAATTGATTTGGTTGAAGGAATTGATGTTGAAGTGCCGAAAACTTTTGATGATTATGTTTATCCTATTGAAGGAAAAGAGGAAGATACCTGTGGGTTAACTGAAAAAGATATTGAGCTAACTCAGGAGGAGTTTAATGCTTTTAAATTTGAAGCAAGGATTCCTTCGGAACCCAGTGCGGACGGGAAAAGAAAATATAAACTATTGGTTGGCGAGAATGATAAGATCGCAACCAATTCCGCAGATTTTGCCTGCAGGTTTGAACATATCCATTTTGATCAGGGTAAGATGCATATGGACGGTACAACTGCACTCAAGTTTGTTAGAAGTAGACACGGAACAAGCGGGGAAGGATCTGATTTTGCCCGATCGAGAAGACAACAGTATGTTTTAGAGGCATTTCGCGCAAAACTTTTATCAACGGAAACTTTACTTGATCCAAAGAAAATATACGGATTAATACAAACCTTTGGAGCAAGTTTTGAAACAGATATAGAACAATCAAAGTTTTTGGATTTTTACAATTTATCCAAAAAACTTGAAAGTAGTGAGCATATTGTATTGGGAGATTTAGGGAAAGGTGAATCTGTTTTTGTAGTCGGGGCACCAAATAAATATGGAGCATTTGTTTTAGTCCCTAAAAACGAGGACTGGACAACTATCACAACTTTTGTAAAATCAAAGTTGGAAGCAACACCCTCTGCCTCTATTGCACCATGAGATGAAAATCATATTAATTCACGGTAGTTTGCAGGAGCTGGTTTCAAAAAAGGTAAGTGAGATCAAAAATAATTTTGATTTGCTCGGGATAAGTGAATCGGACGGAAGCAATATTTCATTGAGTTCTCCAAGTTTGTTTTCTGAAAAAAGATTACTTATCTTAAATGATCCGGATATGGCAGTTGTTGAAAATGTCTTAGAAAAGAACGTCTTGGCAGATAAAGATCCGGAACTTACAATTATTTTAAGATTTTCAAAAACTTTAGAAAAATCCTCACCAATTTTAAAAAAACTAACCGAAGTAAAAACTGAAACTTTTGCTTTTATTGATCCTCATCGGGAAAATATTTTTCCGTTACTGGATATGATTGGAAATAAGCAGAGCTTGCGATCTGACGATCTAAAAAATAATTCTGCGTTTAGGGAACTGGAGCAAAATTATGATGAATTTAGCGGACAATATGTTCTGGTAATGATGGGATACTTCTTAAGAAGAATGATTGCAAAACCAAAATCAGGAGGGTCAGCTTTTATGGCGCAAAAGATTGAGGCGCAAAAAAGGAATTTTAATAGAGAAAAAATTGAGCAAAGTTATAAGGATTTAATTGAAACTGATTTTAAAATAAAGCAAGGATTACTGGATGAAAAAATGGGAGTGAGTATGCTTTTGCAAAAGTTTTTAAGTTAATTTCCGCTGTTTAAAATAGTTGTTGAAAACTGGCTGACATCCTTCCGATCGACTAAGCCGTCTGAATTCAAATCATAAGTTGCTCTTTCTTCGGCCGTCAAAGAGGAGGACGCGCCGGCCTTGCTTCTTAAAATTGCTAAATCTAAAGAGTTAACTGTTCCATCTCTATTGTAATCTAGTCCGCCTGTTGGTTGAGCCCCGATGATAATTGGCAAAATTTCATTATGTTTATATTTTGATAAATCCAAATTCGAACCAATTGTTACTGGGGGAAGATTTACATTTGAATCAGAAATTAAAACTTTAACTCTTGATTGTATCTTTCCTTTTTTAAATAACAGTGTAGCGGGGGTGTTGTCGGGAACATGGAAAATTTTATTTAGCTCAGTATTTAAAACCAGTTTTAGCGGCATAACAAAATTTCCGGATGTCGATGAGAATGTGGCCAGTTTTTGTGCACCTTCAATTTCCAAAAAGATTAAAGCCTCATCAATTGGATTAAGCGTGGTATTCAATACAGTTCCTTTAAGAGGTTTAATAAATGAAAAATCAAGATCTTCCTGAGGGGGGATATTTGCTGTAGTAAATTCAGCTGCCTGTTCCGGAGGAGAAACACCGGCATTTAAAAGCTTATAGTAGTATTTAGTATTTGGTGTGAGATTCTTGATGGTTACAAAGTGAGTAAACTTTTCTTTTGCTGCAGATAAGTCCCGATTATCAGAAGCACTTTGTCCCAAATTTTCAGATTGGCCATAATTTACAGTTCCAACTACAGGTAAGTTAGTTTGCCAGACAACTGTCGCAGTTGTGTCAGTAATATTAACAGTCTCCATGTCACTGACTTCAATATTCACTAGAGGCTGTGGTTTCTCTTTGATAAAAAACCAATAAAAGAGTGAACCAATAAGTGAAAGGATTATTGCTATTCCGACCAGTGTTGGTATTCTCATGGATTTATAGCTCCTGACGTTGCAACAAGCGGCTGGGATGGTAAAGCTAAGGGTGAAGGAGAAATCAAAGGTGATGGAAACAATGATGGTAATGGAGAAGATGAAGATAGAGGAATAGGTGCAGTAGAAGCTACAGGTGCAGAAATAGCATCACGAAGTGCCGGTGTGGTTAGGTTGGTTTCGGTTACATCCTTATCGATTGAATCCAGAAGTCTTTGATTGAAAGTTGGGTTCACAGGCGAAAGCAGAGTTTCGAGTTTTTCGCTGACAGGAACGCTAGCTTTTGTATTAAAAATTATATCAGAGATAAGCCAGACCATTCCGACGATAAAAGTTATTATAACTAGTGTTGCAAATTGTTTTCCGGTCATGTTAGTTTTTCATATAATAAGCCTTAGCTGTAAGAGACATGATAAGCGAGGAATCCTGAGGCTGGACAAAATTTATCGAATTAATAGTTATCAATCGGTTTGATTTCTTTATTTCAGTGAGCATGTTCATTAGATCTGAAAAACTGCCCTGTGCATTCAGTGTAAATTCCACCGGTAAAATGGCGGCATCTTTATTTAGAAGTGTTTGTTTAGGTTCAACTTCTACAGTTTGGAATTGAAGACCGGATATGGTTGCATCTGATTGATCAGCAATATAATTAATGCTGTTTATAAGTTGGGGTAGAGAAGGATTGTCAGGAATTAAGTTGTTTATCTTGTTTTTCAGTCGGTTATCAATATTCTCGTAGTTTTGTTTTCCCTGAGTTAAATTTTTTGACTTTTCCTGAACACGATTTAATATATCAGTTTGTTCGTCAATACTTTTTTGTAGCGATAAAATTGTAGTTATAGTTGGACGAAGAGCATAAAATGAAAAAATTGCTATTGTGATCAGACTGAAGATTAAAGGACTATAAGTCCGAACTACTTTATTTCGGAAAACCGGTCTGACATATGTATAGTATCTTGATGTTTTCGGGTTCATAGTTCTGAACTAGCTCCTGTTATAGTAAAAACGATCTGGTTATCTTCGAAGGCGATATTGGTTAAATTTATTTCGCTTAATGTATCCTGACCCCTTAAATTATTAAGAAAAATTCCAAGGTCTGTATTAGATAAGGTTGAACCGTTAACTCTAAAAATCACACTTTTCTCGTCTTTGTCCTCAAGTGAAAGACCAATAAAGACAATTGATTTTGGGGTTAGGGTTGCAAGAAGCAGTGTTGTGGATTGCCAACGATCATAAGAAAGATAAGTTTTATCAATTAATGCCAGTTTATTTTGAGTTTGGTCGATTAAGGCTTCATCAGTAGCTTGTTCCTCGATGTAGGGAAGATCTGCATTGATATCTTTTTTAAGCTGGTCAAGATCCGCATCGTATTTGAAGCGCGCAACAAAAGCAGAGACTACGATAATTTCTACGAAAATTACAATGAACCGGCCATAAGTTACAAGCCACTTGATGAATTTTTCGCCTAAACGGGTTTGAAGCTCCTTGGGGTGAAGAAGGTTAAGATTTATGCGCAATTTTGTTTCCGGAGCAGAATTCGGCATAATAATATTCTACTTTGTTTGTGGGAGTCTGTCACTGCCGAATCAGGCAGTAAAGGATTATTTGCTGAGGGTTTTAGAAAGTCGGCTTTTGAGCCTGTTAGCCTTGTTTTTGTGAATTAAATGAGTTTTAACAGCTTTGTCTAAAGCACTGAAAACAGGAGTGAGGTTTTTAGCGCTCGGCACTTTTCTCATCTGTTTGACCATCTTTTTTAAGGCTATTTTTTTCTTTGAATTGAATGCTGTGATCCTTCGATCATGGCGCATTTTTTTCTTTGCTTGTTTTAGTAACGGCATAACTGAGGAATATTAACATAAGATGAGGCTGTGAAGCAACCTGTTAAAGACACAAGTAACAAGATACAAGTATTCCAAACAATGATCAATATTTAATACTCAAATTCCAAATTTTTGATTATTTGAATTTTGGTTTTGAGATTTGTTTGTTTCTTGTAACTTGTAACTTGTAACTTGTATCTTGTAACTTGGTTATTTCTACTAAAATGCTTCTTTAAAAAATTCCGAACCTAAACTAATATGTAGGGTAATGGTTAAGTCCCTGTTAAACCTGTTGTCTATACGCCAAAGTAGCATTTTATCAGGAGCCACAGTTTTAATGGTGGCTGTCTTCGCCTCCAGATTTTTAGGCTTAATTCGCGACAGGCTTTTAGTGCAAAGCTTTGACACCTCTCAGGCTGCAATCTTTTTTGCAGCTTTTAGATTGCCCGATCTTTTATTTCAGATCTTAATCTTCGGTTCTTTATCAGTGGCCTTTATTCCTATTTTTACAGATTACCTTCATAAACAGGATAATGAGGAGGAAGCTTTTAAGTTTGCATCAAGCATCTTAAATCTTTCACTTTTGGTGTTTGGGGTTGTGGTTTTCCTTTCGGCCATCTTTGTAAGCCAAATAAATTCACTAGTAGTTCCGGGTTTCTCAGGTGAGCAAAAAATTCTGACTGACCGTTTAACTCAGGTTATTTTATTTGCCCAAATGTTTTTGGTAGTTGGGACATTTTTCTTTGGGATTGCACACACCTACCAAAGGTTTATTATCCCGGCTCTGGCACCGATTTTTTATAACTTTGGAATAATTTTAGGAATTGTATTTTTCGCTCCATTATTCGGCATCATGGGTTTGGGATTGGGTGTTGTTTTGGGTGCAATGTTGCATGTTTTAGTTCAGGTGCCGTTAATCCGTTCTATTGGATTTAGATATAAACTTACATTTGATTTTTTAAATAGCGGGGTAAAAGAAGTATTTAAGTTAATGAGTGTGCGGAACATTGGGCTTGTTGCCGAGCAGGTTAATGAAGTTGTTGGAGTGGCGCTTGCCTCAATTATCTCTTATTCATCAGTAACTTTGCTGACATTTGCAACTCATTTATTCGCCGTTCCAATAGGATTATTCGGTGCAACTATTGCTCAGGCTGCTTTACCTGTTTTATCTAAAGAATTTTCCAAAGGGGATATGGAATCTTTTAAAAGAACACTTTTAACAACCATGCATCAAATCTTATTTCTAACTTTACCGGCCGCTGCAATTTTAATAGTTCTCCGGATTCCGGTGGTCAGGCTTGTTTTTGGAGCTGACTTATTTTCTTGGGAGGATACGGTTTTAACCGGAAGAACAGTAGCCTTCTTTTCGGTTGGTCTTGCAGCTCAATCAGTAGTTCTTCTCTTGGTCCGCTCGTTTTATGCGATGAAAGATACGAAGACGCCGGTTATGGTTTCGTTGGTTAGCATAACTTTGAACATTCTTCTTAGTGTCACGTTTGTCTTAGGTTTGCAGATGGGGGTTTGGTCAATTGGTTTGGCATTTGCAATTTCAATTAATATCGGAACTGCCTTGCTCGTTTATTTCCTGAACAAAAAGCTCAATGGATTTAGTAATAAAGAATTAGTTATGCCTGCATTCAAGATGTTTGTAGCGGCTGTTGCCGCCGCCTTTGCGTTATATATTCCAATGAAGGGACTTGACCAGTTAATTTTTGATACAACGAAAACTGTGAACTTAATAATGCTTACGGGAATTGCCTCAAGCTTTGGTTTAGCAATTTATATTTTACTTGTTTGGCTTTTAAATGTTAAAGAATTAACTACATTTATTGATTTCTTTAGGAAAATTGGTCAGACAAAAGTCAGCCTGCAGTCAGAGGAAATTCCAAAGGATACCGGCAGCTTTAGTTAAGGTGATAGTTATGGTTATTGGGTAAAGAGGCTGGTATGGTTTAGAGTTATTGGGTTTTTGTCTTTCGCCATCTTCCAAACCCTTCTTCAATACCAGCATCCTAACCGTATAACTCTTTACCCCTGCCTCAATCTCAACTACAATACACCTCATGAACATTCGTAATTTTAGTATCATCGCCCATGTTGATCATGGCAAATCAACTTTAGCTGACAGGTTACTTGAAGTGACCGGCACTGTGGTGGGCAGTAAAATGCAGGATCAGATATTGGATTCGCTTGCTTTAGAACGTGAAAGAGGAATTACAATTAAGCTTGCGCCAGTGCGGCTGCATTATAAGTATCCAAGTAACAAGTTACAAGAAACAAACAAATCTCAAAACCAAAATTCAAATAATCAAAATGATTTGTCTCTTGTATCTTCGAATTTGGAAGCTTCAGATTCAGAAGAATACATTCTGAATCTGATAGATACTCCGGGTCATGTTGATTTTTCATACGAAGTTTCAAGAGCCTTAGCTGCTGTTGAAGGTGCGATAATTTTAGTGGATGCAACTCAGGGGATTCAGGCTCAAACTTTATCCCATGGTTTAGCTGCTCTTGAGCAAAATTTAACACTGATACCGGTGTTAAATAAAGTCGATCTGCCAAATGCAGACACTGAAAAATATACAAAACAATTAGTCGATACATTCGGTTTTCTTGAATCAGAAATAATTTTAGCTTCAGGAAAATCAGGAATTGGAGTCGAAGAAATTTTAAAAGCTATAATAGAAAGAATTCCGGCGCCAAAACAGGAAATTGAAAAGCCTTTAAAAGCCTTGATCTTTGACTCGTACTTCGATGACTATAAAGGAGTGGTGGCGCAAGTGAGAATTGTCGAAGGAAAGGTCGGTCCTTTGCAATCCAAAATAGTTTTTCTTGGCACAAAATCAGAAGGTCAGGTTTTGGAAAAAGGATATTTTGCGCCCCAGCTTAAAGAGGTGGAGAATTTAGAAGCCGGAGAAATCGGATATATAGCAACCGGAATAAAAGTTTCAGATACGGTTAGGGTTGGAGATACGATCTCCACTTCTTTTGAAACCGCACAACTGCCGGGTTATAAAGAAGTGAAGCCGATGGTTTATGTCGGGCTTTATCCCATTGATTCTTCGGAATATTTTGAACTGAAAGAAGCTTTGTCTAAATTTAAATTAAATGATCCGGCGTTTTCTTACGAGATGGAACAATCTGCAGCTTTAGGTTCAGGATTTAGATGCGGTTTCTTAGGACTTTTGCATGCCGAAGTTGTGCAAGAAAGATTGTCCGGAGAATTCGGAGTTGATCTTTTAGCCACTGCGCCTTCCGTTGAATATTTAGTTAACGGCGAATTAATTCATAATCCGGCTGATTTAGATTTATCTCAAATGAAAACAATTGATGAACCCTGGATAAAGCTGCAGATGTTTTCGCCTCAAGAATATATCGGAGCGGTTATGGAATTAGTTCAGGAAAAAAGAGGGAAGTTTGTGAACATGATTCATTATGGTACTCAGGTTGAATTAATTTATGAGATGCCTTTGGCTGATATGATTACTGATTTTTACGATAAATTAAAATCAGTTTCTTCAGGTTTTGCTTCGCTCGATTGGGATTTTATAGATTTTCGTCCGGTTGAAGCTGTTAAAGTAGATATTTTAGTAGGAGGGGAAAAAGTAGATGCACTAACTTTTGTGGCAGTCCGTTCGAAATCTGAAGCCATGGGTAGAAGAATGGTGAGCAAGCTTAAAGATGTTTTGCCCCGTCAAAATTTTGCAATCGCTTTACAAGCTGCAATTGGAGGCACAGTTATTGCCAGAGAAACAATCTCTCCGTTTAGAAAAGATGTTACAGTGGGATTATATGGGGGAGATAGAACCAGAAAAGATAAGCTTCTTGATAAACAAAAGAAGGGTAAGGCGAAAATGAAAATGGTTGGTAGGGTTGAAATCCCACAGGAAGCGTTCCTCTCCATACTCAAAAGTTAGTATTCGCATTTATTACGGTTTTATTATATTATTCTTGTCTAGTTGATTGTATTTATTATGTAAAGTACTATTAACTAAGGAGGAAATAAAATGAATAATTTTAAATTTACTATCGAAGACTACATCCTCTATCTTCTTAATAAGCTTCAAGGTGGCAAAGCAGACAAGATTAAGCTAAATAAAGTCGCTTTTTTTACAGAATTTGGCTATATATTTAAAAACCAAAGTGAGTTATCTGAGGCTGATTATGCTGCGATTGATAAAGGTCCTATAATAGATAACTATTCTCAGATTTTGGAGTCAATGGAAAAAAAGGGATTAATCAAAATTGATTCTGACGGCTATACTATAAGAGCCCTAACTGTGCCTAGCGTTGTAATCCCTAAAAAGGTCTCACTGGTAATTGATCCTATAATAGGTAAATATTCTCAATTAACAGATCAAGAACTTATTTCTTTGTCGCATGATACCGATTCTTATAAAATCACTACCGATAATGAGAAGATGATGGGGAATAAAATCGATAAAGATTTAGCATCACTTGAAACTTTTTTTGTTGATGAAGATGTAAATATCACTGAGGATGAGGAGCGGCTTCCCGTTATAGATAAAACGAAGCTTGTTGAATATGAGTTTGGACAATAAATATAAGGTTCTAACTCATCCAGATCTTCAGAAGAGCATAGATAAAAACTTACCATCAAATCTAAGAAAAGTATTCGATAAAAAAGTTAAATACCTATCTAGCAATATTAAACACCCGAGTCTAAACACGAAACCCTATCATGTTAGTGAGCAAAAGTTAAAGCAATTAGGAGTAGATAAAGTTTTTGAATTTTATATCAATATGAGTTTTAGATGTATGTTTTATGTTCAAAACGACGAAAAGCAAATTATCTTAACTTTTGTGGGTAATCACAAACAAGTTAAAACAAAGTATTCCTAGCTATCTATAAATATTTCTTTGCAAACTCATCTGCTTCATCTTCCTGCTTTTTAATTTCACTCTTTGACTGAGTATATTGAATTGAGTTTTTATGATTTAAAGCTATATGACCGATTTCATGCAAAATTGTATACATAATCTGATGTTCACTTTCTTTAAACAAAACATCCGCTAAAAAGATTAAATGTTGATCTTTTAAATCATTGCCGTTAAAGGCATAACCGAAAGAATCTTTATCAGAAGAAAAAAACCAGCATTCACTAATAATTTTTTCGGCAATTTCTTCTGGTAATTTTACAATTGCCCGAACAATATAATTTTTGACGGATTCATCTGCAACTAATCTTCCGCCCATTTCTTCTTTGATTTCTTTTAAAGTCATTTAGCAGGTAGTATAACTCGTCCCCGTCATGGCGAGATTAACGCCTGTCGTTGCGAACAAAAATCCACCTCTCCTCTTCGAGCCTGAGCCTCAGAGCCGAAGGGCCTAGCCCTCGAGGGGTCCAACCCGTTGAAGCAAGGCAGCTTGCTTCAACCCTCAAAGGAGAGGGGAATCGTTTATAATCCTCTCTCCCTTAGGGAGAGAGTTAGAGTGAGGGGTATGAATGACATAAAATATCTCTTGACAAAAACTAGCAGTCGTTGTATATTAGTGCTAAACCGGTCCAGAAATAAAAGTCCATGGAATTGTCTGACAGACAGAAAGAATTGCTTAAAGCAATTGTTGAATTGCACGTTAAAAACGGAGAGTCCGTCGGTTCAGAGACTGTTGAAAAGGAAACTAATTTAGGCGTTTCCCCGGCAACAATCAGAAACGAAATGGTGCGTTTGACTGAGATGGGCTATTTAAAACAGCCTCATACTTCAGCCGGACGGGTTCCGACATCAATGGGATTTAGGGTTTATGTTCAGGAATTGATGAAGGAAAAGGAAATGCCTGTTTCAGCTGAAGTTTCAATGAAACAAAGCATCTGGCAAAAACGCCACACCAGCAATCTGGTTGTAAAAGAAGCAGTCAGGGCATTAGCGGAAAGGTTGCGTATGTTATCTTTGGCAATTAATGAAGATGACGAAATACTTTTTTCAGGGGCTTATCATATTTTGGATTTCCCTGAATTTGAAGATATTGATGTAGCGAGGTTTGTTTTATCACTATTTGATGAAAACCCTCAGCTAAGATCGATTATCGGAAGAGCAGTAGGTCCTGATCCAATGCATATTTTATTTGGTGAGGATCTTGGAATTGAACATCTAAGTACTTGCGGATTTGTTTTTAGTAGATTTGAAGGAGCTGGCAAAGGCGGTATAATAGGCGTAATCGGCCCGGCAAGGATGAACTTTCCGGTGATATTGCCTTATGTCCGGTACACGAGTAACTTGATTGACCAGGCAGTAAAGAGTTATTAAAGTAATGACCAAGTGTCCAAGAAACAAGTAACAAACAAATTACAAATTCTAAATTAAAATAACCAAAATATTTGGAATTTGAATATTAAATATTGGTTATCATTTATGAGAGCGTTTGCTCATTGTTTGGAAAACTTGTATCTTAAGAGCACGAGCTCGCAAGCTTTGCTTATTACTTGGAGGTTTAGATAATTATGGGAAAAAAACAAGACGATGACATTATAAAAGGAAAAAGTGCGGATGATATTCCTGATTTAACTCAGGCAATAAAAGATCTTGAGGAAGCCCGGGAGGAGCTTGATCAGATAAGATCGACGCAGGAGGATTTGAAAAATCAATTAAAAAGGGCAGTGGCTGATTATCAAAATCTGGAAAAGAGAGTAGCTGAGGGAAGGCAGGAGATTAACAGTTGGGCAGTAACTAATTTGATGAGGCAAATTGCGCAGGTAATGCATTATTTTGATCAGGCATTTAAGGGCGTATCGGAGGAAGAGCAGAAATCGAATTGGTTTAAAGGAGTAAAGATGGCTAATTTACAGCTTGCGCAAGTTTTGCAAAATGAAGGGCTGGAGGAAATTGAGACAGACGGACAATTTGATCCCGCCCTTCATGAAGCTGTAGACACAAGGGACGGAGAAAATGATAGAATCTTGGAAGTCGTTGAAAAAGGGTATAGGTTAAATGGTAAAATATTGAAACCGGCGAAAGTTGTTGTAGGAAAAAAACTTGATTAAAGATTGATGATTGAAGATTAATGATTTTTATTCTTTAATCCTTAATCATTATTCGTTAATCAGAAAGGAAATTTATGGCAAAGATTATTGGAATTGATTTAGGAACTACAAATAGCTGTATTGCAGTAATGGAGGGTGGTAAGCCTAAAGTTATACACAGTGCAGAAGGAGCAAACACAATCCCTTCGGTTGTGAATCCGGTTAAAAGCATTGTCGGTACTCCGGCAAAAAGACAGGCAATAGTAAATCCTAAAGAAACTATTTTCTCAGTAAAACGTTTAATGGGCCGAAAATTCAATGATCCTGAAGTTAAAAGAGATATGGAATGGCTTCCGTATGAAGTGAAGTCCGGTAAAAATGGAATGGCAGTTGTGGTTGTTAATGGTAAAGAATACACACCTCAGGAAATTTCAGCGATGATTTTGCAAAAAATCAAAGTTGATGCAGAGGCTTATTTAGGCGAAAAAGTCACTGATGCGGTTATTACAGTTCCTGCATATTTTGATGATTCCCAGCGCCAGGCGACGAAACAGGCCGGAGAAATTGCCGGACTTAATGTTCAAAGAATTATTAATGAACCAACTGCCGCGGCTCTCGCATATGGACTGGAAAAAGCTAACTCCCATACAATCGCAGTTTATGATCTTGGAGGAGGAACTTTTGATATTTCGATCCTGGATTTGGGAGACGGGGTATTCGAAGTTAAATCCACAAACGGAGACACTCATTTAGGCGGAGACGATTTTGATCAGAAAATTATTGATTTTCTTGCAGAAGAATTTAAAAAAGCAGAAGGAATTGATTTGAAGAATGATAAACAGGCTCTGCAAAGATTAAGAGATGCAGCTGAGAAAGCTAAAATTGAACTTTCTTCTTCTCAGGAAACTGACATTTCAATCCCATTCGTTACAGCTGATGCAACTGGTCCGAAGCATTTAGAGATAAAACTCTCCAGAGCAAAGCTTGAATCTTTGGTCCAGGAATTAATTGATAAATCTTTTGAGGCAGTAAAATCTGCAATGAAAGATGCGAAAGTCGAGTCAAAAGATATCGGCGAAGTGGTTTTGGTGGGGGGAATGACCAGAATGCCTGCAGTTCAGGTGGCTGTTGAAAAATTCTTCGGCAAAGAACCTCATAAAGGAATTAATCCGGATGAAGTTGTAGCAATCGGAGCTGCAATTCAGGGAGGAGTGTTAGGCGGAGAAGTTAAAGATGTTTTGCTTTTGGACGTTACCCCATTAACATTAGGAATTGAAACTTTAGGTTCGGTTTCAACTCCTCTAATCCCAAGAAACACCACAATTCCAAGCTCAAAATCAGAAACTTTCTCAACGGCTGCAGATAATCAAACTTCAGTTGAAATTAATGTTTTGCAGGGTGAGCGTCCAATGGCTTCGGATAATAAATCTTTAGGCAGATTCATCTTAGACGGAATTCCGCCGGCACCAAGAGGTGTTCCACAAGTTGAAGTGACTTTTGATATTGATGCTAATGGAATCTTAAACGTTAGCGCAAAAGATAAAGCTTCAGGCAAAGAACAAAAGATTACAATCACCGGTTCAACAGGTTTGGATAAAGATGAAGTTGAAAAAATGACTAAAGAAGCAGAAGCTAACGCTGAGGCTGATAAGGCTAAAAAAGAGGAAATTGAGGCTAGAAATCATGCAGATACTTTAGTTTATACAGCTGAAAAATCATTAAAAGATGCGGGCGATAAAGTTCCCGCAGATATTAAAACAGAAGTAGAGGAAAAGATTAAAGCAGTTAAAGATGCTCAGGGTGGAGCTTTGGATGAACTTAAAACAAAAGCTGATGCCTTAGCTGAGTCATTACAGAAGATTGGTGCTGCAATGTATGCGGATAAGGGTACAGGGGATAGCGGACAGGGCACAGAAGCGCAGGAAGAACAAAAAACAGAAGGTGATAGTGCTTCAGCCGCCTCCGCTGATAGCTCCGGCCCGGCTTCGCAAAGCTCCAGCGAGGCGAGCGAGCCAGGGGAAGGTCAGACAGTAGAGGGAGAAGTTGTCGAAGAAGCACCAAAAGATGAAAAGAAGGAAGAATAGATAGGTAAGCAAAAAGGATTGCAAAATCAAAACCCCGTTAATCGGGGTTTTTTAATATAATACCGACATGACAAGTAAGTTAGCTGGATTACATAGAGACTTTGAGAGCATCAAGAAGATTGATGAAAATGGTTCCGAGTATTGGGAGGCTAGGGAGTTAATGCCTCTTCTGGACTATTCAAGATGGGAAAATTTTGATATCGCGGTAGAGCGTGCAAAAGAGGCTTGTAATAATAGTAGACAAATTGTTCAAGATCATTTTCGTGATATCACGAAAATGATAATTATAGCGTCAGGAACACCTAAAGAGACTGAGCGGGGTGTTAACGATTATAAGCTTTCTCGATACGGCTGTTATCTTATAGCGCAGAATGGTGATCCATCTAAACCTGCAATAGCACGGGCTCAGACTTATTTTGCTATTCAAACTCGACAACAGGAAATTCTTGGTAACTTAAGTGAGAATCAACAAAGACTGTTCCTTAGAGGAAAAGTAAAAACACAAAATAAAGTTTTAAGCGCAACAGCTTCTAATGCAGGGGTACGGAATTTTGGTAAGTTTAATAATGCGGGTTATGTCGGTTTATATGGGATGAATAAAAAGAGTGTGCAAACCAGAAAACGAATTGGAAGTGACGATGTACTAGATAGAGCTGGTGCCACCGAGCTTGCAGCCAACCTATTCCGTATTACTCAAACCGACGAGAAAATTAAAAGAGAGAATATTAAGGGTGAAGGTAAAGCTACTTTTACTCATATAGTAGTTGGTCAAAAAGTTAGGGAATCAATAAAAAGTATAGGTGGTACTATGCCTGAGGATTTACCTGTAGAAACTAATATAAAAGAATTAGAAAGACAACAAAAAAAACTTCTGAAGGGTAATACTCAGAAATAGTGAAAAATTAATTATGGCAGCAAAGAAAGATTTTTACGAAGTATTAGGAATAAATAAATCAGCCTCTGAAGCAGAGATTAAATCTGCGTACAGAAAATTAGCCAGACAACATCATCCGGATATTGATAAGTCTTCGGGGGCTGCAGAAAAATTTAAAGAAATATCCGAGGCATACCAGGTTTTATCTGATGCAAATAAAAAGAAAACCTACGATCAATTCGGTCATGCAGCTTTCGATAGGAACGGAGGAATGGGCGGAGGGAATCCGTTTAACGGCGGAGGATTCGATCCTTTTGCGGGCGGTCAGGGCCAGGGAAATCCGTTTGGCGGGTTTTCATATTCATGGTCTTCAAACGGTGGAGATGCAAATTTCGAAGACCCCTTTGATTTATTCAATCAAATCTTTGGTATGGCTGGAGGCGGTTCGCCGTTTGGCGCAGGGACGAGACGCCGCCCGACATATTCTCTGAGCCTGACTTTTGATGAGGCGATTAAAGGAGTTGAGAAAGAAATAGAGATAGAAACTCAAACAGAAAAAGGCAGAACAGAGAGAAAAAGAATGAAAATTAAGATTCCTGCAGGAGTTGATGATGGAACCAGAATGCGTTTTAACGATATAGATATGGTTTTTCGGGTTACAAGATCGGATAAATTTATGAGAGAGGGAGCAGATATTTTCACCGATATCACTCTTTCAATTCCTCAAATTGTTTTGGGAGATACGATAGAAATTGAGACTATCAATGGTTCGGTCAAAGTTAAAGTACCACCATCAACTCAACCAAATTCTTTGATTAGAATTAAGGCTAAGGGAGTCGCAAATTTAAGAGGCGGATTTGGTGATCACTATGTCAGAGTCAAACTTGGTATGCCGAAAACTTTAAGCAATGATGAGAAAAAGCTTTATGAGGGGTTAAGAGCAATTCAGGGAAAGAAAAAGGGCTGGTTTTAATTTTAGGGGTGTCTGAGTGGTGGATGGGGTTGTTGTGTTATCCAGAGAAATATATAGGCAGGAGTGCGTTCTTCTGGTTTGTTTAGAATTCTGCGATATATTTCTATAGCCTCTCTTCCAAAACTAGTCCTCCCTTTTAGGTGTTGGTAAAATTCTAAAGGTGTGCAGGAGGTTTGTCCATTCCAGCTTGTGACATTACCTCTAAAAAAAGGAGCACCCAAAGCTACTTTTAAAGCTCCAGTGAGGACTCTTGCAAATTCCCTGCCATGAGTTGGGCGGTCAAGATAAGATTCTGGTGTAGTTGCCATTTTGAGAATTTATTTTAACACAGATTATTTTAGCTAAGAAAAAAGGCTGGTTTTAGCTATTTGCTCTGATTTGCTTTTGACAGATAAAAAAAGCCAATTATTATAAGGAAAATTGGTAAGAAAAAATCAGTAAGCTCGTTAAGCGTTAAATTGCCTAAATTTCTGTTGCTGTACTGCATACTATCTATGATAAGTACGATTATGCTCGGAAAAATTATGAAGAAAGAAAGATATTTTAATCTTTTGGGGCTCATGACTTCTTTAAATTGAAGTAGTAGGCAACTGCGACATATCCAAAATAAATTGATAAAATTCCGGATAAAATTGACATTAAGAATCCCCCGACTAGACTGTCCTGACCGCCTATTAGGCCTACAACAGATGAAAGCACTATACTAACGACAATAGCAATAACAAACAGTGCAAAAGTTTTCCACCAGTGCCCTTTAATCAGCTCTTTGCTCTTTTTAAGTGCTGACATACCGGAAAGTCCCTGATCTAAAACTGAATAGCTTGAGAGATACCAATAGACACCAAAGAATATTGCCACCGGAATGCCGATTATCGTAACCGTTAAAAGCAGTATAAAAATAAAGATAAGAAGATAAGTTAAAAATAGCCGCCATAGTTTATCTTTTAAACCTGAATCATTTAAATCTAAAACTTTTGCATAATCAAACTTATCAATTGGTGAACGATAGGTTTTAAGGAGTGCAATTTGACTAAATAAAACCACAGGGATCATGAAAATGTTTAAGATATCTACGTTCGTTAAGTAGGCCAGTAAAAATATAGCTGCTTCAAGGCCGACAAAAAGTGGCACAACAGAACTGGAATTTTTCTTGAAAGACTCAAGCGCCGTTGTTAAAAGTTGTCCAATTGTAAGTTCTGACGATGGCATAACCTGATATTAAACCCTTCTCGGTGAATTTTGCAAGTTAACAGTTGCAACACAGAGAGTAATCAGAGTAAAAAGGAACGGAAAACCTGTAAATCCGGTATATGTTGAGGTTGCTATTACCGCAGTATCCATAAAAAGCCCTAAAGTTGCGGCATAGATTGCAGTTATGTAAGAAGTTTTATAAGTTAACTCCCATTTAAAAACTGCGGATAAAATAAAAATTAAAGCAGCCAGAATAAAGAAATAAAGCAATTTAAAAGTAAGTCCAATAAAAAAAACGAGGAACATGAAGATCATGAGTAATGGTCCGACTGCATTTAGCCAAGGGCTTGCTTTTGAAACCCATTCGTTAACAAGGTCCTTATTTAAGATGAAATTTCCTATTTCAGTTAAAGCCATTGATCTTTGCTCGTTGTTGTTATTGCTTTGATAAAAAAACGAATCGCGGGTTAGCCATCCAACCGTTTTATATTGAGTAAATTGAGCGGCGGAATAAGGGGTTTTGGTATCGATTACGATTAAATTATTGTAACCTTCTGAAGCCTCCTGATCAGTAGCGGGGAAGGGCACAAAGAATGGTTCCTCGGCATTTGTTGAAACAATGCCGTTATTTATCTCAACAACCAAATCTGATGGATATGAAGTAACCGCCTGGTTAATAAAAACCTTAAGATCCTGCGGAATCTGAACTAAAAGGCTATAAGAAAGGAGCAAAACGTTCAAAAGAGTGACAATTAAAATTAGTAAAAAGAAATATTTTATAGTTGAACCAAGAGACTTCTTTTTTAAGCTTTCGTAAAACTGCGGATTATAAACCGATGATTTTATGGTCTGTAAAAAGTTCATCTTTTAAATGTTACCTGCAGGAAGTAAGGCTGTCAAACAGAAGGTAGGTTTATTTTATGGATCCCCGTCTGTCTGCCGTCAGGCAGGCATTCGCGAGGATGACAAGCCAAATTTTTAATTATATTCGGCTTGTCAGCTTGACTTATCTACCCGTTGGGATTAAAATTTACCTAAACTTGAGCGTGGTGGTTTCGAAGGTGGGCTTGTCCCACCTTTATTTAAATCTGAGCCCAGATTTAAAAAGGACCAAGTAGCAAGATACAAGAAACAAAAATTTTGATTTTTGAAAATTGGAATTTGTTTGGAAAACTTGTTATTTGTCTCTTGGAAATTACGACTAAAAGGAGTCTTTATGCCGATACAAGCAAGAACAGAATTTGCAGCTGCGATAAATCAAATAGCCTCTGAAAAAGGGGTTGATGTTGAAGTGGTTTTAGATGCCATCAGACAGGCAGCCTTAGCCGCTTACAGAAAAGATCTGTCTTTCAGAAACGAATCAATCCCTGATGATTTTGAGGAACTAGAAGCTAAACTTGATGGCTCAACCGGCGAAATCTCAATCTGGCGAGGTGAAACCAACATTACGCCTCCAGGATTTGCAAGGATTGCTGCACAAACTGCTAAACAGGTTATTACTCAAAAACTTCACGAGGCTGAAAAAGGTGCGATTATAAATGAATACGAGCAAAAGGTTGGAACAGTTATTTCGGGTGCAATTCAGAGACAGGAAGGCAATACTTATTTTGTTGATCTTGGAAGGGCAGAAGGGTTGTTGCCTCCGCCTGAGCAGTCAAGAGACGAATTTTATACCCAAAACCAAAGATTAAAGTTTTACATTAAGGAGATCAGAGAAACCTCGAGGGGACCCGAAGTTATTGTTTCAAGAACTGATCCGGGATTAGTTAAGGGATTATTTGCAATGGAAGTTCCGGAAATTCAATCCGGTGTTGTTGAAATTAAGGAAATCGCGCGTGAAGCCGGGGGCAGATGCAAAGTAGCAGTTGTTTCAAATCAGGATGGTGTTGATCCTGTAGGCAGTATGGTTGGACAAAAAGGAGTAAGAGTTCAGGCAGTAATTAACGAATTAGGTGAGGAAAAGATTGACATTATCATGTATTCAGACGAGCCTAAAAAGTTTATTGCTTCATCTTTATCTCCGGCAAAAGATGTTGAAGTTTCACTTGACGAAGAAAATAAAGTGGCAACTGTTAGAATCCCTGACGCGCAGCTTTCTCTCGCAATCGGAAAAGGCGGACAAAACGTTAGACTCGCGGCTAAATTAACTGGTTGGAAAATAGATATTGTCGGTTTGGGAGATACACCTAAAGAAGAAGAACCAACACACCCCTCCGAAGGAGGCAAAACTACTGAAGAAGTTGCGGCAGAAGAAGAAGCATCAAAAGCTAAAGAAACGACGGAGGTGACTGAGGAGACGAAGGAGGCTGAGGTAAAGCCAGAAGAAACAGTTGAAGCGCCAGCTGAAGAGGTAAAAGAGCCTGAGGAAGAAGTAACTGAGGTGACTGAGGAAACGAAGGACACTGAGGGAAGCACAGAAGAAGCAAAAGCCGCAGAAGAGTCTGCTGAAACTGAATCAACTGAGCCTGCTGTATCTGAAGAATCTGCGGCACCATCTGAATCTGCAGATGCAACAGAGGGTGTAGCTGAAGAATCTGAGTTTGAAAAAGTTGAAGAGGAAAAAATTTCAAAAGAAGAAGCCGGGGAAAAAGAAGAGGAAGTAAAAGAAGTTGAAAATCAGGATAGCGACGATGGAAAATAGATTATGGAAGATGGTATTTTGATGATTGAAAATGAAAGATAGAAATTTTCTAACCTCAATCTTCTAACTTTCTACCACTACCTTCAACCCTCCACTCTCTATCCTCAATAATAAATATGGAACAAAAACGACCACCGATTATAACTATTTTAGGCCATGTTGATCATGGTAAGACTTCCTTGCTCGATTTTATCCGAAAAGAAGCGGTAGCTGCGAGTGAGCATGGTGGAATTACGCAAGCTATTGGTGCATACCAAATAGAAGTAGGTGATGGGGGGCAGGTTATAGGTGATAGTGAAGACAAAAAAAATAACCTAAAACCTACAACCAATAACCTAATAACCTTCATCGATACTCCCGGGCATGCGGCTTTTGAAAAAATGCGCTCAAGAGGAGCGAAAGTTGCAGATATCGCAGTTTTAGTTGTAGCGATTGACGACGGTTTAATGCCGCAGACAATTGAGGCGATAAAACATATTTTAGCGGCTAAAGTTGCGATGATTGTAGCTGTAAACAAGATCGATTTGCCGGGAATTAATAAAGTTGCTCAAATGGAAAAGATTAAAAAACAGCTGTCCGATCGGGAAGTTTTAGTTGAGGAATACGGCGGAGATGTGCCTATTGTTGAGGTTTCTGCTAAAACCGGACTTGGTGTGGATAAATTACTTGAAATTATCCAGTTAGTTGCTGAAGTTAACGAATTTAAAGGTGATCCCTCTGCTCCCGCAACAGGTGTGGTTGTTGAATCAAAACTGGATAAAAATAAAGGGCCAATTGCGACCGTAATAATTCAAAACGGAACTTTAAAAAAAGGAGAAGCAGTGGTTATTGGAGGAGTGATAGGAAAAGTCCGTGGCTTAATTGACTATTTAGGAAAGCAATTAGATAGTGCAGGTCCATCAACTCCGATTGAAATTCTAGGGCTAGAGGGTGTGCCTGATGTCGGAGCAGAATTGGGTAAAACAACCTCAACAAAAGAAGAGAAAAAAGCAGTTGTCACAAGCATTTTAGACAGGCTCAAAAAAGATGATACTTCTGTTCTTAAAGTAGTTATCCGGGCTGATGTTGCAGGCTCTCTTGAGGCTATCGAGGATGCTCTGGAAAAGTTTAATGAAGAAGCTGAACATATAAAGATAATTGCTGCAACGACCGGTGATTTAACTGAAAATGATGTTAAATTAGCTTCATCAACAGGTGCAATAGTCGTCGGATTTAATGTTAAAGTCTTAAACCAGATTTTAAAAATCGCCGAAACAGAAGGGGTTTTGCTTCGCTCGTATAACATTATTTATGAATTAATTGAGGAAATCGATGCGGTCGTTGAGGAGATGTTAAAGGTCGGTGCGCTTGAGGAAATTTACGGCACAGCCCAAATTATTGCTGAATTCCCTTATGGTAAAAATGAAAAAATCGCAGGTTGTAAGGTTTTAGACGGTTTTATAACTAAGGGTCCTAAGGTGAAGATCATTAGAGGTGAGGAGATAATTGGAGAAACTAAGATTAAATCGCTTAAAAAAGTGAAAGATGAGGTTACCAGAGTTGAGAAAAGTGATGAATGCGGAATGATGTTTGAGCCTAAAATTGACTTTGCAGCAGGTGATTTAATCCAATCCTTCAGAACAATATAAACAATGGCAAGCTCTGAAGAAATAAATTTTGATACGAGAAGATTATCTGCTTTGAGAGCCGCTGCGCAAAGAGCGAGAATAGAGGAGAGAGCTGAACAGGCAGATCCGACAGAGCAAATGGGGGCAAAAATGGAAATTGCAGGGGTTTTAGAAACTATGACTTTTGGGTTGAGAAGAGGGGAGGTTGTTCATATTGAAGAAAATTCAGAAGATGAGGAAATGGGGTTGCAAGTTAGAGTTGCAAATGTAATACATATTCTAAGTCGAGAGGTTACTATTAATACTCTTTCTGCGTTACTTTTTCCAAGGGCACCTGAGACCGAGTTGAGGCAGCGTTTATTAGAAGGACATTCAGTTTTAGTTAATCCTCCTCAGCCTCCATCAGGACCGGCTCGAATACTCGCTTTTCGCCCCAGAACATAAGCCTATAGATTTGCATTCTGTGCGTAACTTTGATATAATTTGACATCTTGGGGTTGCTTTTTCAGGCTCAATCTATTAGTCTAGGCCTAAACTGCTAGCCTCCAAGGAATGCTCATGCTTAAATACGATCACCAATTAACCGAAGTTAAAACCAGGCTCCCTTCTGCGCAACGAATATTAATAGTTTTGCCTCAAAATTTAACTATCGATAATTTAGCTGCAGGACTCACTTTGTTCCTCAGCTTAAGAAATGCAGGTAAAAGTGTTGATATTATTTCAACCGGAACTCCGCTTGTTTCGCAAAGTAATTTGTACGGAATTGGCGATGTTAAAAATGAGATCTCTAAAGCAGGTGCAGGTAATTTTGTTATTTCGCTTGATGGGGTAGTTGATACAACCGGTACTCTTCAGCAAGTGCCCGCCTTGGAAAACATTGATTGGTATCCGGAAAATGGAAAATTAAATGTAGTATTTCACATAGTTCCGGGACAAAGATTTGAGCCTAAGAATATTACCTCAAAACACGAACAATCAGGCTATGATATGACTTTTGTTGTCGGCTGCCAAAGCTTAAATGAGCTGGGAAATTTATTTGCCTCAAATAGTGAATATTTCACTCAGGGTCAGGTTGTAAATATTGATACTAATCCATTAAATGCATATTTTGGCTTTGCCAACGCAGTTGATCCGCAGGCCTCATCTCTATCTGAAATAGTGGCGCATATTTTGCCTTCGTTAACTTTAAGTATAGATAGTGATATCGCATCAAATATTATTGCCGGTATTTATTCAGCCACAAATAATCTAACCCGAAATGTTAATCCGGACACCTTTATGGCAGTTTCCCAAGCCGTTCAGGTTGGGGGAATATTGCCTAACATAAGCGAAATTCAATCTCCATCGCAGCCTGAAGTGAAGATTGATTATGCTCCTCAACCAGTTGTAGCTCAGCAGGTTACTGCGCAGCAGCCTCCAGTTCAAGAGTTAGTACAGCAGGAACCTCAGCCATTCGTTGCTCCGGTTCAAATTGTAAGTGAGCCTGTTACTCAGCAACCAGTTATTGAACAGCCTCAAGTAAATGTTCCAGTTCAGAATTTTGCTCAGGACAATAGCGCATCTTTACAGTCATCTCCGTTTATTGTTCCACCGCAGGATATTTACATTCCGCAATCACCGATAACTCCTGAGCCTCAAATGCCTTTATATAATCAGACTCCGCAAATGGATTTTAATCAGCCGGTTATGCAGTCAGAGCCCATCCAGGCTCCTACTATACCGCAGGGGAATGCTCAGGGGTTTGATTTAAGACAGATTTTCCAGATTCCGCAAATGGCTTCAGGTTCAATTCCTTCCACTGCTAATAATAATCCACCTGCAATTAATCCTGCGCCAATGAATACGCCTATTCAACAGCCGCAGCCTCAATATACAGGCGGAAATCCTGAAAATCATTTTGAACAACCTGCACAGGTTTATTCATCTCCTGAGGAAAAACCGACTGGGGAAGCGGTTAAAGGTCAGTCGCCTGAAATAGAGTCAACACCAACTCCAGATTGGTTAGTTCCAAAAATTTTTAAGGGAGGAAATCTTGGATAATGATTATTGAAATAGCGAGAGTTATAGACCGGAGAATAACAAATGTTTTTGCTAGCGTTGCTGCTGTGAGTGACTTTAGAGTCAAAATGATGGAGCTTACTGAGCAGAGAATGAGGGATAGAGAAAGAGAAAATCCATGGCTCAAAAGCGATAAAACATTGGAAAGCAGGATGGGGGAGCTTATTGTATCAATAAGTGAGAGGCCTGGTTATCAAAAAGCTGGTAGCGATGCGGCTTCAGTGGCTGAAATTATTGCGGGTAATTTGTTATTAGTATCATCGCAACTTACTCGTGGTAGATGGAGATTAGGTTTAGGTATGGGAGGTATGGTTGTTTTAGGAGCAGTTGCGATAAAAGAAAATAATAAGAGGGCAAAAGGTTTAGGTTAGTCCATGTTGACACTTAAAGGTTGCGGTTTATATAAGTTTCTGTTAAAATTCTAAAACTAATTGGAATTACTTCTTTCCACCGAAGTTTTTACCAATCAAAAGAAAGGATGGAAAGGTTTGAAACAAATCGAACCTGCAACATAAATGCCATTAGACCCTAAAAGAAAGCAACAGATAATAGAAGAGTTCGCTACCCACAAGGGCGATACCGGTTCACCTGAAGTTCAGGCTGCGCTGCTTTCAGAGCAAATCAAAAATCTAACAGACCATTTAAAGGAGCATCCGCACGATATTCATTCAAGACGCGGACTTTTATCAATGGTTAACAGACGTAGAAGACTCCTTCAATATCTTTTGAAAAAAGATGCAGACCGCTACAAATCTGTTATCGAAAAACTCGGTTTGGCTAAGTAACTTCTTTCTTTGATTCTTGTTTGTCATTGCGGCTCCGCGAAACGGAGGGTGTGTTGACCACGAAGTGGCCTGGCAATCTTGATCTGTTTTTTAATCAAGATCACTACGTCGCTACCACTCCTCGTGATGACCTCATTACTTGACATCAGGCATACAATTATTAGTGAGGCAAAACATGATCTTTAAGAAAATTAGCTTTAATGGTGGTAAAACTTTTTTTATAGCTCCGACCTGGGAACAGTTGGGTCATCTTTGTTTTAAACTGGCAAAAAGAATAAATCTCGCCGGTAGAAAATACGACAAAATTGTGGTTATAGCCAATGGAGGATTAACCTGGTCAAGAGCTTTGGCGGATTATTTAAATATCGACAATATTGATCCGGTGAGGGTCAGGCTTTATAGGGGGATTAACCACACCTTTAAAAAACCTGAGATATTACAGAATTTAAGTTCCGGTGTTAAAAAGGAGAAAATTCTTTTATTTGATGATGTTGCGGATTCAGGACAAACTTTGGATTTTGTTAAAGAATTGCTTTTAAAGCAGGGAGCGAAGAATGTTGATACTGCAACTCTTTTTTATAAATCTTCATCTAAAACAGTTCCGGATTTTTTTGATCATCAAACAGACGCCTGGATTGTTTTTCCGCACGAACTAAGAGAGTTTATTGAAGAAACAAGTAAAGATTGGCTGGAAAAAGGACTCTCAAAGAAGCAATCTGCTCAGAGATATTTAAAGTTAGGGCTGCCTGAGGATCAGATAAAATACTTTCTTGGATTGGTTTGAGATCCTTCGCTTCTTTTGAGTAAAGCTTGTGTCATTTGCAATGATACGGTATATAGTGTAGAATACTTTTTAGGAAGATTGGGAATTGCAAATTGCAGACGATTTTAAATTGTCTCCAGTTATACAGTTTCCTAATCTCCATTAAAAGTTATTGGTTATTAGTTCGTCGTTCATAGAAAAAAATCCACGAACCATGAACTAAAGGCGCGAAGCGCCGTAAGAATAACCCTCAAGAGAATGCAAAAAGTAATAACTAAAACAATAGATTTAAACGGTACAAAATTTACACTTGAAACCGGTAAATTAGCTCTACAAGCTGACGCGGCAGTTATGGCAACTCTCGGCGAAACTGTAGTGCTTGCAACCGTTGCAACAAAGCCTTTAACAGAAGACAAGGGTTATTTCCCTTTGTCTGTTGAATATGTTGAAAAGCATTACGCTGCAGGCAGAATCACTCCTCAAAAATTCATTAAAAGAGAAGGCAGGCCTTCTGAAAAATCAATTCTTTCAGGTCGTGCGATCGATCGATCGATTAGGCCTTTATTCCCTAAAGATTTCCAGGACAGCGAAGTTCAGGTAATTATCACAGTTTTGTCTTTTGATGGAGTAAATGATCCTGTACTGCTCGCAATGAATGCCGCTTCTGCAGCTTTGGCAATTTCTTCAGTACCCTGGGCAGGACCTTTGGCTGGAGTCAGAATTGGTGAACTTGAAGAAAAATTAGTTGTAAGTCCTGCAATGACTGATTTTGAAAATTTGAGCCTGGAGGTAATAGTTTCCTCAACCGAGAAATTGGTGACAATGATCGAAGCTAAAGGTAAACAGATTAAAGATGAAGTTGTTTTTGAAGCGATCAAACAGGGTCACGCAGAAGCTCAGCCTATTTTGAAATTGATAAATGAATTAGTAAAAGAAGCCGGCAAAGAAAAAATGACCTACAAATCAAACCTTGATGGTAGTGACGAGGCACTTCTTAAAACTGTTAAAGAAGATATTCAGACAAGAATTGAAAAAGCTTTATTTGACACTGAAAACACCTGGCATGATACGACAGCTCAGTTAATCAAAGCTGAAGTTACTGAAGTTTATCTTGAGCAATTAACAGCAAATCAAATCTCCGCAATTTTTGACAAAATCGCCAAACAAATAATGTCAGATACTATTTTGACAAAAGGTAAAAGAGTTGATGGCAGGAAGATGGAAGAAGTTCGCGAAATCACTATGGAAGTTGGTCTTTTGCCAAGAGCCCACGGTAGCGCACTTTTCCAAAGAGGAGCATCCCAGTCATTATCAATTGCTACACTTGGGCCGCTTTCAGTGTCCCAAACTTTAGAGGGAATGGAAGGTGAAGGCACAAAGAGATTTATGCATTATTACAATATGAGCATTAATCCTTTTTCTTCAGGTGAAGTTAAGAGGCTGGGAAGCCCGAACAGAAGAGATATTGGTCATGGTAATTTAGGAGAAATTTCTTTAGCTCCGGTTTTGCCTTCTGAAGCTGATTTTCCTTATGCTATTCGTGTAGTTTCAGAAATTTTAGGAGCGAATGCTTCTACTTCACAGGCAGCTATCAGCGGGTCGACTTTAGCGATGCTTGACGCAGGTGTACCGATTGAGCCAGTTACCGGAATTGCTTTAGGGCTGATTACTGATCATAAGGACGAAACAAAATTCCAGGTCATTACTGACATGCAGGCCACAGAAGATTTCTATGGAGAAATGGATTTCAAAGTAGCGGGAACAATGAATGGTATTACCGGAATTCAGATGGATACAAAACTCTTAGGTCTGACTTTTGAAATTATCGAAGAAGCATTAAGACAGGGAAAACAAGCAAGAGAAGGTATTTTGGCAAAGATGAAAGAAATTATGCCAAAAGCTAACCCGCTTTCCCCGTACGCTCCAAAAATTGAGATAACTCATATTCAACCTGAAGAAATCGGAATGTTGATTGGGCCTGGTGGTAAAAATATCAACGGAATTATTGCCCGAACTGGTGCGCAAATCGATATTGAAGATGACGGAACAGTTATGGTTTCATCAATGGATGATGAATCAATCAAGAAAGCTCTCTCAGAAATTGAAGGCATGTTTAAAAAAGTTAATCCTGGTGAAGAATACGAAGGAAAAGTAGTCAGACTCGCTCCATTTGGTGCTTTTGTTGAAATTTTACCGGGCAAAGATGGTTTAGTTCATGTTTCTCAAATGGCTCCGGGCAGAGTTGAAAATCCTGAAGATATAGTTTCTGAAGGTCAAGTTGTTAAAGTCAGAGTTATTGATGTTGATGCGATGGGTAAAATTTCTCTTTCTATGTTATTTGGTGATGATAGAAAACCAGAGTCTGAAGGACGTCCAAGAGGTGGCGGCGGAGGAGGATTCGGTGGCGGTGGAGATCGCGGAGGTTATAGACCAGGTGGTAGTGGCGGAAGCAGAGAAGGCGGTGGAAGCCGTGGTGGATTTGGTGGTGGCAGAGGTGGTTCAGGCGGTGGAACAAGAAGAGATTTTGGCGGCGGCAGAAGAGATGATCGTGGTGGACGAGGTGGCGGTGGATCACGTGGTGGAAGCCGTGGTGGTGGATTCAGCAGATAAATTTATCTTCAGTTTGTTAATGTAATCTCCAGAGCATAGTTGTGTTAAAATTTCTCAAATTATGAACCTTAAATCTAAAAAGTGGGTTATTCCTCTACTTGTGTTGCTTATTTTTATTTCAGTCGCAATTTTTATTCAGTTTAGTTTAGGATTTGGATATTTTCGGAATACACAAATCGGAATCTTTTTAAATTCATTTTCCAAAAATCCTTTTACCAAACAAAGCTCGGTTAATATTTCTAATTCCGGAGATAAGTTAAATATTAAATTTAATTTAACTCCGGAAGATAGGCCGATTTTTAATAGTTTTGTTAATAATTGGTTCGGAACAAATAAGTCCATAAATACAATAGATTTGGAAATTGATCAAAATACTTTGAATTTTCTGGAACCTATTATGCCAGTTGATCTGGATTTAACAATAGCTGAGAAATCTATTGAATTTAAGAATCAATCAGCGCCTCTTTTGCAGAATGCTTTAATTAAAAATGATTTTGAGTTTGCATCAGGCTCAGGAAAAATTAATGTGATTTATACAGATAATTCAAAATATCAGATGAATATTGAAAATCCGGCTGATTTGGTTGATTACGCAACTTCATCAGGCACGCTGACGATTTCAAATAAACTCGATAGCTTATTTAAAAGTCTGCCTCAAGTCGCTACAATAGAGTTGAACGTAAACGGAAAGAACATTTCCGGGAAAATAATGTTGAAATAAGTTCATCGTACGCTCACTTGCGTTCGCTTTCGTTCACAGTTAGTTCGCAAGCGATGAACGATGAACCAACTAACGAATAACCAAAATGGATCCTATTGCCCAAAATAACAATACGGTTGCTCCGACTGAAACAAATAACACTGCAGCTTTAAAGCAAAAGATTGCGTTGTCTCAGCTTCCACCTGATGTGGCGGAAAAGTTGCAGGATGAGTTATCGAGAATTGAACTGGTTTTTAAGACAGGTCAATTTACACCAGAGTTAGATAGACAGGTTAATTATATAAACTTTGTAACCGATTTACCCTGGAATAAAGCCGGTCAGGATATTTTGGATTTGAATCGGGCTAAGCAGGTTTTGGATAAAAACCATTTTGGTTTAGAACCAATTAAAGCGAGGATTTTGGAATATTTGTCCATTATGATTTTAAATCATATGAAAGGGCAGATTGCTAAGCAGCCGATCTTAGCTTTTGTCGGTTTAGTTGGATCAGGAAAAACATCTCTGGCTTATTCAATTGCTGAAGCATTGGGACGTCCTTTAATCCGTATTCCATTCGGAGGTTTAGGTTCAGCACTTCAGTTAAGAGGAGAATCACGAGTAAGAACAGAGGCTGAGCCGGGGCTTATTATGCGGGCGTTAAAACGCGCACAGGTCAAGAATCCGGTTGTACTTCTTGATGAGTTGGATCGTGTAACAGAAACAGCGAGAGCGGATATCATGGGAGTTTTGGTTGAGCTTTTGGATCCTGAACAAAACATGGCGTTTTTAGATCATTACGTAAATTTTCCGTTTGATTTAAGCCAGGTTTTATTTGTAGCAACAGCCAACAACACCGGTAATATTGCCACCGCGGTTATGGATAGACTTGAGTTGATTGAGATGCCGTTCTATACTGACGAACAGAAAGTGGTTATTGGTAGAGATTATATAATGCCTGATGCGTTAAAGAGCGCAGCGATTGATCCGAGGTTAGTTCAAATTGATCCGAAGGTCTGGGAAAATATTGTCAGACCGTTAGGATTTGATGGAGGTATTAGGTCTTTAAAACGTAATATTACAAATCTGGCTGGTAAAATAGCCAGAATGATAGTTGAAGGACAGAAAGGTCCGTTTGTGATTAATGAAACAAATGTTAAACAGTATATGGGATTATAAAAAATAACCAAGATGCAAGAAACAAACAAATTTTAATATCTAAATCTAAATTTTCAAAAATATTTTAGAATTTGAAATTTAGTAGTTGGATATTGTTTGGAATACTTGTATCTTCAGAGCGTTAGCTCGCAAGCTCTGCTCATTACTTGGAAAACTTAAAAATATGATGAAATCTTTTAAACCAAAATTTGAATTTAATCCGCCAAAAGGTGGAGGTAAATCCATAAAAATTATTCCGCTTGGCGGTGTGGGTGATGTGACTAAAAATATGTACGCCTACGAATACGGCGACGATATTATCATTATTGATTGCGGTGTTTCATTTCCGGACACAGAAATGCGCGGAGTTGACCTCGTTATCCCAGATATAAATTATCTTAAAGACAAAAAAAATAAAGTTAAGGCGATTTTAATTACGCACGGACACGATGACCATTACGGAGCTTTACCTTACATCTGGCCGGAATTAAATGTACCGATTTATTCCCAAAAGCTAACCTGCGGACTTATTGGCCGTAAATTTGAAGAACATAGATTAGATAAAAAAGCGATTCATGAATTAAAAATTACCGATACGTTAACTTTAGGGGTTTTTAAAGTCTCTTTCTATCAGGTATCTCACTCTGTTCCGGATTCAACCGGAATAGTTTTAGAAACGCCCGTTGGCACAATTATTCATCAATCTGATTTTAAAATTGACTGGACTCCGGTTAATGGGCAAAAAACTGATGTTGGGAGAGTGGCGGAACTTGGAAATAAAGGGGTTTTGCTGATGGCGATTGATTGTCTCGGTTCTAATAAACCCGGCTATACGGTTTCTGAGAAAAAAATTGAACCTAATTTTGCCAAAATAGAGGAGGAGACTCAGGGTAAATTAATAATCACTTTAATAACCTCAAATATCACCAGAATTCAACAAGCTTTAAATGTGGCTGTAAAATCCGGCAGAAAAGTGGCTTTGGTCGGACGTTCCATAGAAAATAATTTTCAGGTAGCCCGTGAATTGGGTTATCTAAATGTTCCTCCAGGAATAGTAATTGCACAGGAAGAAGTGAAAAGGTTTGCCCCCGAGAAATTAATGATTTTAATTTCCGGAGCTTTTGGTCAGCCGGGTTCTGCATTATCCAGAGTTGCAAGCGGCGAGCATAAATTTATTCAACTGGTTAAAAACGATACAGTTATAGTCAGTGCCGATCCGATGCCTGCGGCTGAGGAAGCGCAAAGTGTATTAATTGATAGTCTCTCAAGATTTGGCTGCAAAATATACTATTCGGCATCCGACCCCGGTTTGCATGTTTCAGGACATGCGGCTAGCGAAGAGTTAAAGTTAATGATCAACTTAGCCAAACCGAAGTATCTTTTGCCGATTGGTGGAGGATTTAAACATATCAGGGCATTTTCGAGAATGTGCCAGGATCTAGGCTACAAAGAAAATGAGGTTATAACTTTAACTGAAGTGCAACCAATCGAGCTCTCTCAGGATAAATATAAAATCTTACCCCCAATTCCTTCTCAAAATATTTATGTTGACGGCTTAGGAGTTGGAGACGTTGGAAGCATAGTTTTGCGCGACAGAGAGCATATGAGCGAAGAAGGAGTTGTTGTGGTAGTTGTGCCGATTGATCCGAAAGAGGGTAAATTTTCAGGCGAACCGGATATAATCTCAAGAGGATTCGTGTTTGGTGATGATGCCAACGATTTACTGGATGCAGGCAAAGAAATTGTTAAGTCCCTTTTTAATGATCATCACGAAGGCAGGATGGATATGAGATATATCCGTAACGAAATAGAGAATCATCTGCAGAGATTTTTCTATGAAGAAACAAAAAGGAGGCCGTTGATTCTTACTGTTGTTTTCGAAGTATGATCTGCCCCATAGTTTATGTGTTATAATAATATTTCAGTTTTTAAAAACCCCTGTCAATCAGCTACTGGCTGACACAGGCGATCCCACCGCTGGATCGTAAAATTAAGCAAAGCTTGCCAGCTGCGCTGATAAGAAAGCGGTTTAGATATGCCCAGGAAAAAGTCGATTTACTCACTACCTAAACTCAAGCTTAAGCAAAAAACAATAATTACTGTTGCGACTTTCGTTTCGTTTATCTTAGCTGGTGTTTCTGTGGTTGCGCTACTCACAAAAACTCCTTATTTAACTTTTTGGCGGCAATATTTAATTGAAAATCTCGGTTTCACCGCTGTGTTAACCCCAGTTGTTTTTGCACTTTCAGGTTTGGTTTTACAAAGAGTAAAGTGGGCTTTTGCTCAGCTAAATGTTTTACTCGGACTTTTAATCATGATGATTTCTCTAATGGGGCTTTTAGCGGGGATTGGTGATACGCCGGGAGGTATAGGCGGTGCGTTTGTCTGGACTCAACTTAAAGAAGTTGTAACGCCGGTAGGATCTGTTTTCGTTTTAATTTGTTTGTTTACCATCGGACTTGTAGTTTTTCTTAATACGAATCTGGAACAAATGATGGCGTTTTTTGGCAGTGTTTTCTCCGGAGTTGGCACTGCAGCAAAAGCTACAACTAAAGTTGGAAAAGTATTCAAACGGGATGAAAATTTTGATGCTAATGCCGGAAGAATGAAGTTGTCAGGTATTGACGAAAAGGGCAAGACCGGAAAAACAGCCCAGCCGCCCTCGAAGAATGATGCTGTAATTGCCGAAACATTAGTCCAAAATGTTGCCGGTCAGTCAAGGGTTTGGAGATATCCTCCGCTCAATTTATTAAATGATAAAGGAGGTGCACCAGCAGACAGAGGAGATGTTAAGAAAAATGCGTCCATAATCGAAAGAACTCTTGAGTCTTTTGGAATTCAGGCTCGGGTTGCTGAGGTTAACGGTGGTCCTGCAGTTACCCAATACGCGCTCGAGATTGCAGCTGGAACAAAAATTACCAAAATTGCGAATCTGCAGCATGATATTGCTTTAGCTCTCGCAACACGCACCGGAACAGTCAGGATTGAAGCACCGATTCCTGGTAAATCACTTGTTGGTATTGAAGTGCCGAACCACACACTTGAAGTTGTAAATATGAGATCAGTTTTGTCTTCGGATGAGATGAAAAAACATAAATCAAAGCTGGCTATAACCTTAGGAAAAGATACAGGTTCGCACGCAATTATTTTGGACATCGACAGAATGCCACATATTTTAATTGCAGGAACCACCGGATCAGGAAAATCAATCTTAATGCATTCGATATTAACCTCCCTTTTATTCAGAAACTCTCCTGATGAATTGAAACTCATATTGATCGATCCTAAAAGAGTGGAAATGGTTAATTACAATAATATTCCTCATCTGTTAACTCCCGTTATTGTTGAGCCGGAAAAGATTTTATCAGCGCTTAAATGGGCAATGGCAGAAATGGACCGTCGCTACAAGCTTTTCCAACAAGTTGGCGTAAGAAATATTCAGGGTTATAACGAGATGTCAGGGTTTCAGGCTTTACCTTATATTGTTATCTTCATCGATGAACTTGCAGATTTAATGATGTTTGCACCTGTTGAAGTTGAGGATGCGATTACCCGTTTGGCGCAACTGGCGCGTGCTACAGGAATCCATCTTGTGATCGCAACTCAAAGACCATCAGTTGATGTTATTACAGGTTTAATGAAAGCAAATATCCCGTGTAGAATTGCCTTTAATGTGGCCTCCCTGATTGACTCAAGAGTTATTTTAGATACTCAAGGTGCAGAAAAATTATTAGGTCGTGGAGACATGTTGTTCCTGCCGCCTGATGCTGCAAAACCAATGCGTATCCAAGGTGTTTTAGTTACAGATCCTGAGATTAATTCGCTAGTAAGCTATTTACGTGAACTGGGAATTGCGCCACAATACTCCGAAGAAATTACTCAGATGCCGATTGGTAAAGTCGGTAAAGGCGGGGGTAGAGATAGCGGAGGTGGAGGAGATAGGGATGATTTATTTGATGAAGCTGTTAGAACAGTTTGTCAGTATGATCGCGCTTCTGCCTCATTACTGCAGCGAAGGTTAAAAGTAGGGTATGCGCGTGCGGCTAGAATTATTGATGAACTGGAAGAGGCAGGAGTGATTGGGCCTGGAGATGGATCAAAACCAAGGGATGTAATAGTTAGAAATGCGGATGAGTTTTTAAATGGCGGAGTTCCAGCTGAGCCTCAATCGCAATTTTAATGTTCTTTTCCCCAAGATTCTAAGTCTCTAAAAATTTTTCTTAAAGAATTTCCTTTAGGTGTTAGATAATATTCAACATGAAGAGGAATTTCTGTAAAAATCTTTTTTTCAATAATTCCTGTTTCCTCAAGTTCATCGAGTCTTTGGGATAAAGTTTTAGGAGAGATTGATCCGAGAGATCTTTGGAGTTCGCCGAATCTTTTTTTGTCTTCAAACAAATTATGCAAAATCATCATTGTCCACTTTGACCCGATAACTTTTAAAGTTTTGGCAACATAACAATTCGGGTCTTTTGTGCAATCAGTTAGCTTTCTCTCGTGTAACATGCGGCTAGTATATCACAAACGCTATATATTGGGAACTAGCTTTACAAAAGGAAGTATGGGGTGTTAATATGAATAACTGTGCTGAAAATTGTAATTTTAACCATTTTTCTGGATGCGCTGGGGTTTGCCATTCTTGTCCCGATAGTTCCCCAGCTTTTTGCCAATCCAGGTTCAAATTTTTATATTTTGCCAGCAGATTGGTCAGTTGATACCGGCTACCTGTTGCTCGGGGCAATGCTTGGACTTTTCCCTCTAATGCAATTTTTCTCAACTGCAATATTAGGGCAATTATCTGATAAATTTGGCAGACAAAAGATTTTAATCTACACAATAGCCGGAACTTCGCTTTCGTATATATTATTCGCAATCGGAATATTAACAAAAACAATCCCCCTTTTATTTTTTGCCAGAGCTTTAGCCGGAATAACTACAGGTAATTTATCAGTTGCACAAGCCGCGATAGCTGACATAACAGAGCCGAAAGACCGGGCAAAAAACTTCGGACTAGTTGGCGCCGCTTTCGGGATAGGTTTTATAATCGGTCCTTTTATTGGAAGTATTTTATCCGATCCTTCGGTGATTTCCTGGTTCAATCCATCAACACCATTTTGGTTTGCGGCAATTATGAGTGCAATTAACGTTATATCTGTAAAGTTTAATTTCAAAGAAACTAATAAGCTAAAGACCAATCATCCGCATATAAAAATCACACAATCAGTAACCAATATTATTAAAGTATTTAAGCTTAAAAATTTAAGGCTTTTATATCTAACAAACTTTTTATTCTTTTCAGGATTCACATTTTTTGTAACTTTTATCGGAGTTGTATTAATCGATAAGTTTAAATTTACCCAGCTCCAAATGGGGTATTTCTTCTCGTTTATGGGAATTTGTTTTGCTTTGTCTCAGGCAGTTGGTACCAGAATTGTTGCCAGGTATTTTCCTGAGAGAAAAGTACTAAGATTCAGTATGATTTTAGGAGGATTAGCTGTATTTCTGATATTCTTAACCAGTCAGTGGCAGTTTTTACTTATTTTAGCCCCAATTCTCTCTCTGGCAAACGGACTGTCAATGTCAAATATCTTAGGTCTTATCTCGCGATCTTCTGATCAAACAATACAGGGAGAGATTTTAGGAATTAATTTTTCTGTTCAGGCTTTGGGTCAGTTGATTCCACCAATATTATCAGGTTTCATTGCCGCTTCTTTTACGCCTGAAACCCCGCTTTTGGTTTCGTCGATTGTGATGTTTATATCAGGAATAGTTTTTATATTGTTTTACCGGGGACATTCAGTTGAGGCAAAACACAGAACCTAAAAGTCGTTATTTGAAAAATTTAATACTGGTTTCTCAAATGACTTTGCTGGATCAGGTACTGAATCCTTTCCTTCGGAAGCTTCGCCTAAGATATCTTCAATTGGTTTTATAGCCTCATTAAATCTTTTTTCCTCCTCAACCCTTCTTCGTTCTTCAATATCTCTGTCGGCTACAATTTTAAATTTACTAAACTGTGAATCAGTTAAATAAATATAAGCCAGAATTGCTTTCCCGCCACCGGCTTGTGACAAATTACCCAGATTATTAAAAATCATGACATATGAATGTTTTCCTGTATCCTGATGAGTACTATGGCTAATTTCGATTTGGTATTCTTTCAGATTTATTGTGTAGTGATTTTGAAGATAAGTGGGATCAAATTTTCTCAAATCTGTTTTACTAGTCTCAATTTTTTTGCGATTTAGTAAATCAACCAATTGATTTACATACTTTTCAGCTTTTTCTATATCGCCTTTTGGAGGAGTATTATCGGCAGTATCAGACATGAACGAATTATATACAGACAGATTTTGTCAGACAAGTCAGCTTAAGAGTATAATAATGCATCATGAGGACTGTTGGACAATTACTTAAAGAAACACGGGAAGCAAAGTTTTATACACTTGAAGAAATAGAGAAACACACAAAGATTCGTCGGGAGATGCTTAAGGCTTTGGAAGAGGATGATTATGATAAATTGCCTCCACTAACTTTCATTCAGGGATTCGTTAAAAACTACGGAAAATTTTTAGGAATTGATTCTCAAAAATTAATGGCAATCTTAAGGCGGGATTTTGAGGCAAAAAAACATCCACCAGTAGTAATGGAAAGTTTTTCAAAACCGATGACTCATAAAAAGTTTTTTATCACACCCTCAAGATTGATTGGAATCGTAGTGGCTGTAATAATCATTGGTTTCTTTGCATATCTTTGGATTGAATATCGTCAATTCGTCGGCGGACCAAAACTGGATCTTGCCAGTCCACAAAATGGTCAGAGTGTTGAAATGACGTCTGTATTTGTTGAAGGATCAACAGATCCTGAAACAAAAATCACAGTTAACGAACAGGAAGTTGGAACTGATAGCAGTGGTTATTTTAAAGAAGAAGTTAAATTGTCTTCCTCAGTGAATGTTATAACAGTGACAGCAACTTCGAAATTTGGTCAATCGACAAAAGAAGAAAGAACTGTTTATATTAAGAAGTGACCTCCTAAATGCCTTACTAGGATCATCAGGCACAAAATTAACCATTTTGTAGTATACTATACACTTATGACAGGACTTGAGATTATTTTAATTATTCTAATAGCTATATGGTCGGTTATCTTTTTGGTAATCGGTATTATGCTGGTGATGGTATTTTTTCAGGTCAAACGGGCTATTTCTAAAGCAAATTCGATTTTAGATAAAACTGCTTTGATTGCAGATAAAGCTGATTTGCCATCAAAAGTGGTTACCGCCTCGATTATTGCTTTTATGGCGAAAAATTCATTTGGCCCTTTAAAGAAAATTTTAACTACGATTTTATCTAAAAGATCTTAGCTTCAAAAAACTTCTCAGCTTTGGTATCATTCAACCCATGAAGAGTTCGGAAATCAGAAAAAAATATATTGAGTTCTTTGTGGAGCGTGGCCATAAAGAAATTGAACCTGCGAAAATCGTACTTGAGGGCGACTCCACCACCCTTTTTACTTCATCCGGAATGCAGCCCTTAGTTTCTTATTTATTAGGTGAAAAACATCCTAAAGGCAAAAGGCTGGTGGATTCTCAGCCATCATTCCGCGCTGTTGATATTGAAGAAGTTGGAGATGCCAGTCATACGACATTTTTTGAAATGTTAGGTAATTGGAGTCTTGGGGATTATTTTAAGGAAGATCAGTCGAAATGGATCTGGGAATTTTTAACTGAAGTTGTAGGTCTGGATAGAGAAAAATTGCATGTCACTATTTTTGAAGGAAATAATATTGTCCCGAAAGATATTGAGTCTTTTGAAATTTGGAAAAAGCTTGGTGTTGCAGAAGATCATATTCACGAATACGGCGTTGAAAAAAACTGGTGGTCTCGTTCTGGCACTCCGGACTTAATGCCTGTAGGGGAGATAGGCGGACCTGATTCTGAAATTTTTTATGAATTTACTCAAATTGAACATAGATTGGAGTTCGGTGAAAAATGCCATCCAAATTGTGATTGCGGCAGATTTTTTGAGATAGGTAACTCTGTTTTTATCGAGTATCGAAAAACAGGGGATGGGGAGTTTGAAAAACTGCCTCAACAAAATGTTGATTTTGGTGGAGGGCTTGAACGGTTTACAGCGGCCTCTAATAATGAACCTGATGTTTTTAAAACTGATTTACACTGGCCGTTAATTCAACTCGTAGAAAAATTCACAAATAAAAAATATTCAGAAGAACCAAAACAAATGAGGATTATTGCAGATCATATAAAGGCCGCGACTTTCCTGATCGTTGCCGGAGTTATTCCTGCCAATAAAATGCAGGGATACGTCTTACGAAGATTAATCAGAAGAATCGCGGTTAAAATGTATGAACTCAGAGGCAATCCTAAAAAAGATGAGATTCCGACGGATGCATTTGAAGCAGTTTGTTCGGAAGCTGTACTTTTAATGTATAACGGGCTTTTTGAAATTCGCGAAAAAGAGCAAAGGGAAAAAGTAGTCCGGGTTATTGTTGAAGAGATGGATAAATTCGGAAAATCTTTAGAAAAAGGTCTTAAGGAAATTACAAGAATTGAAAAAATTGACGGAAAAATTGCCTTTGACCTTTATCAAACATATGGTTTTCCACTTGAAATAACTTTGGAGCTGGTTAAGAAAAAAGGCCAGTCAATTGATTTAAAAGAATTTGAATCTGAATTTAAAAAGCATCAGGAACTTTCCCGCAGTGCTTCTGCCGGAAAATTTTCCGGAGGACTTGCCGGACATTCTGAAATTGAAACTAAATATCACACCGCCACCCATCTTTTGCATCAGGTTTTACGTGATATTTTGGGCGACACTGTATTCCAAAAAGGATCAAATATTACAACAGAAAGATTAAGATTTGATTTTTCATACGACAAAAAAATGACAAATGAAGAAATTAAAGAAGCTGAGGATTTAGTGAACGCAAAAATAAAAGAGGATTTTAAAGTTGACCGGAAATTTATGACTTATGATCAAGCAAAAACTCTAAACGCAATTGGACTCTTTGATGATAAGTATGACAAATCAAACGTTTCCATTTATTTAATGGGTCCGGATTATAAATTAGATCCTAAAACTAAAGATCAACGGTCTCGTGGGGGTTATTATTCTGTGGAGTTTTGTGGTGGTCCGCACGTTGAACACACCGGTGTGATTGGCGGTATAAAAATTCTTAAAGAAGAAGCGGTGGCTGAAGGCGTGCGTAGGATTCGGGCAGTTCTCTCCTAGATTTATCCTAAGGATCAGCTTTGCACAGGCTGTAATCTGTGCTAATATTAGTTTTGATCCTCTTAAGGGAAAGATTGCATATGGCATTGTTTGATTTTCTGTCCAAAATTATCCCACAAAAAAATACTCATCAATCGGAATATTTCTTCGCATTAGATATAAAAAATGATTTTGTTACAGGCTCGGTTTGGGGTTTGGAAAGTAATAAATTACGAATAATCTCTCTTGTTAATAGAAAATTTAATCCGGAACCTACATTTCCTGAAAGCTCACATACTTTAACTGAAGCAGCAAATATTGCGCTTGATGAGGCTTTGGCGGATTTTCAGCCTGAGCCTGAAAAGATTCTTTTTGGTGTACCTGATTCCTGGTTGACTGATGATGAATTAAAGCAGAAATATGCGACTGCTTTAAAAAGATTAATCAAGGAAATTGATGTTTTGCCTATCGCGTATGTATCATCGACTCACGCAATCTGTCACTATCTGCAGCGCCAGGAGGGTGTTCCGACTACAGCGATTTTGGTCGAAATTGGGGAAAGCTTAAATGTTTCAGTAGTTAAAGCCGGTAAAGTTTTAGCTTCAAAAGAAGTTACTCGGGGAGAGAATATAGCCCGCGATATTGAAAAGATTTTACTATCCTTTCCTGATATAGAAGTTTTGCCCGCGAAAATTTTAATATACGGCAAAGGCAAGATGGGGCATTTAAAAGAGGAGCTCACTTCTTTTAACTGGATGGCTCAATTACCATTTTTGCATTTGCCTAAGGTAGAGGAATTGGAGGGCGAGATAGGAATTAAAAGTTTAACATTCGCCGGTGCCTCAGAAATAAATCCTAACGTTCATTTGGAGCATCAGACAGTGCCAATTAATCCTGCGCCTGCAAAAGTTCAGCCTATGCCAAAAACTATCAGTGAAGATGTTTATGGAACAGCTTTTGTGGAGGGTGACATCGCGAGCGTAAAGACCGGCGATAAGGAGACTCAACAGTCTGTAGATTTATATGAGAGAAGTTCCATTCCAGGTAGCAAAGATTTACTCTCGCAAAAAAAGAATGGACTTATGGATAAAATTTCAATGCCTTCGATACCGAAAGGTATGCCTGACTTTGGTAGGCTACTTAGCGGATCGGGTTTTATATTTACTATTGTTGGAATTATTCTTGCAGTTTTGGTTGTTGGTTATATCTTTTTCCCCAAAGCGGAAGTAACTGTTTTTGTTGACCCGAGAATTTTAGAAAAAGAGACACAGATCGTAGCTGATCCCAAGCTTACCACCTCCGATGAAGCAAACAAGCAAATCGCGGGCAAAGTAGTCGAAACTACGGTTGACGGAACTGCAAAAGCGCAGGCAACTGGCAAGAAACCTGTGGGAGATCCTGCAAAAGGAACAGTCGTAATTTATAACAAAACTGCTTCTTCGAAATCTTTTCCCAGTGGTACGGTTTTAAATGGGCCAAACAATTTAAGTTTTGTTTTGGACAATAGCGTTACTGTTGCTTCACAGTCAGCTGTGGAAGGCGGTATATCTTTTGGAAAAGCCTCCGCTAATGCTACAGCATCGACTATCGGACCGGACGGGAATTTGGCCGCAGGAAAGGACCTAACTTTGAAGGGGCTTTCAGAAAGTGAAGTTAGCGCTAAAGTTGATACTGCATTTTCCGGTGGTGTATCGAAAGATGTAATCGTGGTTACGTCAGAAGATCAGAAAAAACTTCTTGCTTCTTTAACGGCAGATTTAAAGAAAAAAGCTCAGGAAGAGCTGCAGGGTAAATTAACAGGAGATATGAAAATACTCGAGGAAACTTTTGTTGAAAAAGTTCTAAAACAGGCCTTCACGAAAAATGTTGGCGATCAGGCTTCTGAATTATCCCTTACTCTTAACGTAAATCTCAAAGGAACGGCGTATTCAGATACTGAGCTTAAATCGATTGTTGGAAAATTAGTTGAAACAAATGTTCCAGACGGTTTTGAGTTGGATTTGGCCAGAACCGAAACACAGGCCTCAGTTGCTAAGGTAGAAAAAGACGGAAAGATTATTTTTACTGCAAAATATAAAGCAAAGTTAATGCCCAAACTGGATTTAGATAAGATAAAATCAGAGATTAAATTCAAAGCTCCGGATGAAGTTGAACAAATCCTGAAGTCTTATCCGAATGTTATAGGTGCTGATATAAAATCCGTTCCGGAACTACCTTCGCCACTCTTAAGACTGCCGATACTTCCACAAAATATTAATATTGTAATTAACTCCAACTAAATCTTTTGAACGCAAAAACTAGCCTAATTAGTCTAAAAAATATCCCCTCATGGTTAATCTTTTCGTTGATACTGGTTGTGGTTTTCTTTGTAATTTATAATTCCAGACAAATCTTTTTCTTTAAATATGAGAGCGAATATTATGAAAATCTTTACTATCATTCGCAGTGGAATGTTGCCGGAAGTCCACGAGGCATCTCGGATGGTAATCTTTATAAGTTCGTAGGTTACAGATTAGTTCAGGGCGAAAATCCATTTGATCTAAATTTCGAAGCACCACCATTTGGGAAATATTTATATGGACTTTCTGAATATTTCACAGGTAATCCTTATTGGGTCAGTTTGCTTCTTTATCTCACTTGTCTGATCACATTTTATTATTTCACAAAGCTACTATTTCAAGATAAAAAATATGCGCTTTTAGTTTTACTGCTGTTTGTAGTAAATCCTTTTATAGCGACTCAAATTAAGGATACAATGCTTGATTTGCCTCTTACTACTTTTTTCCTTCTTCAGACCTTTTTTCTTGTTAAGTATTTTGATAAAACAAAGACTTCAGACCTGATTTTATCAGGAATTTTTCTGGGATTGGCTACGGGAACGAAAATAGGTGTCTATACTCCGATAGTATTTTTGATCAGTCTTCTCATGATTTTTTGGGCTGGCAAAAAATTTGTTCATTTATTAATTTACCCCGCTGCCATTTTTGCAGGATATATTATTTCATATACAGCTTATTTTATGCATCACAAAAATCCTGTTCCTTGGATTAAATTGCACGAAAAACAGTTTGATTTTTACCTAGGACCGCAGGGAACAGTTGATCATTTAAATCAGTGGAGGGGAATTTTCTTAAATACTTATCAGGGATGGTGGGGAATAGATAAAGGCACCTTTGGAGACTGGTCGCCGGTTTTGCCTCTTGGTGTAATCGCTGCGGTTATTGTTTTGATTATAGCGATTAGGAAAAAGCAAAAGGCTTGGATCTACTTGTCTGCAATGACGTTAAGTTTTTTAATAATTAATTCTTTTTTATCATTTTATCCAAGATATTTAATGCCGGCAGTTCCGGGATTTATTTTGTTAATTGCCTATTTTACGAAAAAATATTGGTGGATTCTTGTCATTTTAACAATTATGACTGTGCCATTTCTCTGGAGCAGTATGATTGTAAAAAATTATAATGGAGCTGCAGAAGGAATCGGAAATTTTATTTCCAAAAGGGCATATCGGGAACTTTATAGAAGTATAAATCCGGAACAGAGAAAAACAATTGATGAACAAAAATTTATCACAACTCTTGAGAATTTTTACCAGACTTTGGGGACTGAAAAAATTGATGTTAAAGTTGAGAGACTAAAAAGGAATGAAGAAAAAACGAACGTTGTTTATGAAACAAAGTATCAAACAGAATACGGAGAGATTGTTTTTTATCCTGAATTTGTATTTGAAGATATTAACAATCAGATGGTTCTTGATTGGAAATGGGATTATGTCTGGCCAAATTATTCACCGGAAAAGGAAATAAAAATTGAGGAAAAGGGTATGCAACTTGAAGCTATCCGAAGAGGAGGAATAGTTGTTGCGAGGAATAGTCCAGGAAGAAAAGTTTATATCATTACAAGGCATGTAAAATGGAATGAGACTCTGGATCAATTATTAGAACTTACTGGCAAGCTTTGGGGCACGCCGTTAACAATTGCAGCCCAGATCAGGCTGGCAATACCAGATGATTTCCCGAGGTACATTGGAATTTTGGATGAAAATTTACCTGATGCTGAGAAAAAAGCTAGTGAGGTAACTGGCTTAAAACTTAAGGAATTTAATTATTTAAGCCCTGTTGCAGGCTCAAGCATTAAAGATATCAATGAGTTAATTAGAAGAACATATGAAAGAAATCCAGAGCTATTTTATACAAATGCTGATATATATTTTGAAACAGAAAATGGTAGAGAGTATATACTTCATTCAAATAATAAAGAAAGGGTGATTTTAGATCTTTGAGAAATTGGGGAAGCGTAAATTCAGCAAAATTTAGAAAAAGAAAACCTGCAGCCAGGTTTGTATTGGTTATTTTAATATTTTTTAGTCTAGGTGCATTTTTGCTATTGATGGTTTTTCCTAAAAAACCTGCAGCTACTCCTGTTCCAAAGCCTGAAATTTTAACTGAAACCAGAACAACTGTTGTTCTTTCGCCGACTCCTATGCCGAGTCCTTCTGCTTCACCAAGTCCAACTCCAAAGGTCGATCCAAAGCCCAGTCCGAATAAGTCTTCATACGTAGTTGCTGCCTTTGGCGATTCGATGGTTGATACAATGGGAGAGAATCTGGACTACTTAGATAAGGCTTTAATGGCAAGATACCCAACAACAAAATTCAAATTTTATAATTATGGAATTGGATCACAAAACGTTATTGATGCAATTAAAAGATTTAACGATCCTTTAATTTACAAAGACAGGGATTATTTACCAATAACGCAAATTGAAGCAGATGTAATTATTGTTTCATCGTTTGCATATAATCCGCTCGAGCCTTATGACAGGACTCTTTATCTTGAATCTTTGAGGGGACTGATTAATAAATCAAAATCAACAGGTGCAAAGGTTTATTTGCTTGCAGAAATTGCGCCGATAAAAACCGGATTTGGAAAAGGAGTGGGCGGTGTAAATTGGGATGAGGAAAAAGTTGCAACTCATGTAGCACATATTTTTTCCAATCTTGATGGCGCAGTTGGTCTGGCTGCGCGGACAAAAACTCCGTTAATTAATGCCTATAAGAAATCTCAGACAGATGGAAAATATGGAGATCAAAGATATGTAGGAACTCACGATGGCATTCATCCATCAATCGAAGGTGAGGTTTTTATGGCTGATGTAATTGCTGATTCAATTGATCTGCCGTAAAGAGTGATGCTCTTCAATCCAACATAGGAATTTATAAACATCACTGCTGTTTTTTAAATAATGATTTGCCAGAGTTTTCTTTTTTCTGCCTACGCGAATGTTTATTCCTTTTTTAAGAATTAAAAAAGCACTTTCGTCTGTTGAGTCATCACCGATAAAAATTGTTGCGATATTTTCCTTTGTGGTTTTGCTGAATAAGTTTACAATCTGCTGCGCAAAATGACCTTTGCTCCAATCGAAATCAGGGATTACATCAAACACTTTTTTTCCGGCGATAATTTTTAAAGAATGGCTTTTGCGGTAAGTTTTGATTATCCCTGAAAAATCAGATTTAATTAAATTAAAATTACACCGGTCGATGCCTCTATAGTGAAAGCTAAAAGAAATGTTTTTATCTTCTATAAAAGAGCCGGGATATAAAAGAGAGAGTTGTAGCAGTCTTTCCTTTACCTCATTTAATTTTGTATTCAATTTAATAATCAGCGGGTGAGTTCCGCGTTTGCTGTTTATTTCACTTTCTAGACCATGATTACCGCTATAAATTAAATTAGAAATACCAATCCTTTTTTTTAAATCATCAAGTTGCCTGCCACTAACAATAATTAAAGAGAGATTTTTTTTATCAGACAATCTCATTAACAAATTTTTAGTTCTGGCTGATAACTTAGCTTTATCAGGATGTTTTTGGATAGGGGAAAGAGTGCCGTCAAAGTCCAGAAAAATCAGCAGTATTGAATGTCTCTCGAGGTATTTTTTGAGTTCATCAATGTCATTCCACAAATATTTCATTACAAATTGGCCATGGCTTTCAATAATTCAGCCGACCATCTGTAAACATTATTACTTGAGAGGGTCTCGCGTAAATTATGCATTCTTCTAATTTGTTCTGAAGGTTTCATATCAACAGCCTGTTTAATTGCATCAGCTGTTTGTTCGCCGTTGTAAGGATTGATAATTAAGGCGTCTTTAAGTTCTCTGGAAGCCCCTGTATATTGACTCAAAATTAAAACCCCCCGCTCATCGTCTCTGGCCGCAATAAATTCTTTGGAAACTAAATTCATACCATCATGCAAAGAAGTAACAAGACAAACGTTTGCCATTTTATATAAAGTCTGAATTTCTTCGTGATTATGATGGCGAATAATCAAAAGAATAGGGGTGATGCCATTTTTCTTGTAGATATTATTAATTCTTTCAACCTCATTTTTTACATCCTCTGAAAATTCCTGATACTTTTTAACCTTAGTACGACTTGGGGCGGCAATTTGGATAAAAGTAAAATTACCCTGATACTCGGGATTTTTATTTAAAAATATTTCTACTGCTTTAAGCCGTTCAATAATCCCTTTTGTGTAATCCATCCGGTCAATTCCGAGACCAATATATTTTGTTTTGATACCATATTGTTTTTTAAATTTTTCTGCCGCGAGTTTATAATCAAAATTTGCAGTTGAAATTCCGTTTGGAAAAGCAATACTAATAGGGAAGGGTTTAACAAAACTTGTGTGGTTATTGCGGGTTATAGTAAATTGTTCAAAATCAATTAATGACTCAAGTTCCCGTCCTACTGTTTCTATGAAATTATTACAATGAAGTTGAGTATGAAAACCTAATAAATCTGCACCTAACATACCATTAAGGATTTCTTTTTTCCATGGACAAATACTGAATGATTCAGGATTAGGCCAGGGAATATGCCAGAAAATACCAATAGTAGCTGAAGGCTTTTGGGATTTTACCATTCTGGGAACCAGTGCTAAATGAAAATCCTGAATTAAAACAACCGGCTTTTCGTGATGCTTTATTTCCTCTAAAACAGTATCTGCATATTTTTGATTTACTTTAAGATACTGGTCCCAATCCTCTTTTCTAAATGTTGGACGGGTATGAGCATTATGACAAAGTGGCCAAAGCCCTTCGTTTGAAAACCCATCGTAAAATCCTTTTTCTTCCTCTTCTGTTAGCCAGACTCTTCGTAAAGTATATTTTGGTTCATCTGGCGGAACCCTAACATGATCTTTTTTATCAACTACCAGCCTATCAGCATCGCCTGCGCCGTGTGCTATCCAAATTCCGCCTGCTGCCTGCATCACAGGTTCGATTGCAGTTGCCATTCCGCTGGCTGGAAAATAGTAACTTATTTTATTTCCGTTTTTTGTGTGTATATAAGGTTCCCTGTTTGAAACCATAAAAATGGTTCGTCCCTTAAGCGTGTCTTTGATAAATTCCTCAAGCCGTTTAGCAGTCCATGGGGAATCAATTTTTTGCAATCTTAGTCTTGCTTCCTGACTTGCGGAGAGTCGCGCCTCAGTCAAACTAGCTCTTATATTTGTAATCTCATTAATTAACGGCCCGAATAAAAATGAATTAGTTAAGCCTTTGGTATTTTTTCTGTTACTTCCTGAGCGGGCAGATTTTAAATTTTCAACAATTACTTTGATTGGTGCATAAATTATCCAACGCAAAATCATCAAAATAGCAATTGTTAAAAGCGAAGCCTGAACTGCAAGTCTGATTAAATTGGTTCGCCATATTTCCTCGAGTCTTTCACTAATATAACCGGCATTTTGAATTATCATTAAAGATCCGACAACGCTTTGATCCTGATGTAAGGGAACAGCGAGAACATAAAGGGGCTTTCTATTTACAGTCATAAAATCGCCATTTGCTTTATCAGAATCCATAGCATTCGTGGCAACCACTTGGGCGGAAATAGTTGAATCAGGCACCGTTGAGGATAGAGCGATAACCTGACCCTTATTATCATAAATTCCCAAGCCTGCAAACCGTTCTTTGTCTGTAAATCTTGTAACAATACTCTGAAGATATGACTCTGACCTATTAATAAAATTAGGTTCAACCGTTTCTTTGAGGCTTTCAGCCAGAAGAATTGAGCGAAACTGAAGGTCGCTTTTAAGCTGTTGTTCTTCCTGATTTACCTGATTAACCGTGAAGGAAATTACGATGAGAGTGATAACTGCAACTATCACAAGGAGACTTAATATGATTTGTTTCATTTAGCTTCATATTTTACTCCTTTCCACGTCATAAAGGAAATCTGACTGAACAATTTTAGGAATAGGAGGGTGTTGTTATTTTGTTAGACTTTTAAAGTCTTTGTAGAGTTTCGTAATTTTAGGATCGATAATGAGTCTGCAATAAGGATTAGAGTTTCTGTTTTGTTCATAATAATCCTGGTGATAGTCTTCGGCTCTAAAAAACTCTTTAAATGGTGTAATTTCAGTAACAATAGGATCTTCATATTTATCCTCAAATATCCTCATTTCTTTTTCAGCAATTTCTTTTTGAGTTTCAGAGTGATAAAAAATTACTGATCTGTATTGTTCGCCAACATCATTGCCCTGACGATTTTCTGTTGTTGGATCATGTAATGCAAAAAATACTTCAACAAGTTTTTGATAAGAAATAATATTTGGATCATAAGTTATTTGAACTGCTTCAGCATGTCCGGTATTTCCTGATGAAACCTCCTCATAATTTGGATTATTCGTTTTTCCTCCAGCATACCCGGAGACAGCACTTTCAACACCTTTAATTCTTTTAAAAACAGCTTCAAAACACCAAAAACATCCGCCAGCAAAAGTTGCAACTTCCATATTTACATTATATTCCAAAAGAATTTTTTCGTATATATTTGCAATTTGAATCTAGGCGCGGTATTCTCTGATGTGTCTACCCCTTGTCAAAAATATCATTTAGATATTTTTGCAAGCGATCTCCTCGCTTCGGATCGTAATATATTGAAGCGAGTCCGATAGGAGGTGAAATAAATGGCAAGTGCAAAAGAAGAAAATAAAGGAAGCTCTGCAGCAATGATTGCAAGTTTAGCAGGGGCTGCAGTAGGAGCTGCTGTTGGAGCAGGTGCAATTATTTTGTCGGATAAAAAAAACCGCAAAAAACTTGAAGAAGCTTTAGAGGGTTTAAAGAAACAGGGTTTTGATGTTCTGGATATTGTTTCGAGGGAAGCAGAAACAGTTAAATCAAGATTTGAAGCAGCTAAGGAAGCAACCGAAAAAAAAGCGGAAAAGGCTGAGAAGAAAGTAAAAGCTAAAGTAAAGAAAAAAGCGAAAGCAAAATAAAGCTTTATTTCCGAAGGCTCTTAAAGTTGAAATAGTTTCTAAATAAAACTAAAATTCCCGCATGGGAAAGATTTTAAACGTCCCCGCGTCTTTAAGAGAAATAAAAAAACTTAAGGATGAAGGGAAAAAGATTGTACTTGTCGGAGGTTGTTTTGATATTTTACATGTTGGACACATAAGTTTTTTGGAAAAGGCAAAAAGACAAGGAGATGTTTTAGTTGTACTTCTTGAATCGGATTTAACTATTAAAAACTTAAAAGGTAAAAACAGGCCGGTCAATTTAAGTTTAAATAGAGTAAAAGTTTTATCAGTTGTCTCTTCAGTCGATATCATAATTCCTCTGGAAAAAGTTTTTCAAAATTCAGATTATGATGATTTAATTTTTAGAATTTCGCCTGATATCATTGCCGTTACGAGTGGAGATCAGAACATTGCGCAAAAAAAGCTTCAGGCGAAAAAATCAGGAGGAGTTGTGAGGACCGTTATTAAAAATCTTCCGGAATATTCAACAACAAAAC
>JAKFWZ010000030.1 GCA_021731695.1 Candidatus Daviesbacteria bacterium
ATTTATTAATGAAGGGAATGGCAAAGCTCAGGACTTTTATGATTTAGCCCGTGAGTATCAGGAAAGGGTTTATGATAAATATGGCATAAAGCTTGAGCCTGAAGTTCAGCTCATCAATCTCCCAGCTTTATAATTTGACAATAATTTTAAATCCTATATAATTTACTACATGGCAAAATCAGAAATAGATCAAACAGAACATGAGGGAGACTATAGCAGTGCCCCAAGTTTTCCTCTCATTGAAAAACTAGCCGATTTTAATACTAGACAAAACAGATCGTTGGCAAGAGGAGGCATTGCAATTTTGGTCGGACTTTTTGAGCTGACGCGAGGACACAAAGTTACCGGTTCTGTTATAGGTGCTTTAGGCCTAATAACTGTGTATGAAAATATAATCCAAGAAGCTCCGATCTCAGTTGCTGATTCTAAAACCCAACAGGAAACTACATTCCGTCAAAAACTATTAGAGCGAATAAGTTCAGCTAGAGACTCATCAAGGAGAACGATTACAGGCTTAACTCGACCACAGAGATTTGAGTTCTAATCTCGCCCTTCAAACATTTCTTTCCTAATTATCTCCTCCATTATTTTATGACCCTCTGAGTTCGGATGAATTCCGTCTTCCAGTAGTTGATTTAGATTCATTCCCCTCATTCTTTCGTATAAATCGATAAAGGGCGTTTCGCGGGATTTACAAAAATTCCTCAGAATATCATTATATTTTTCAATAACTTCATTTGAATAAATCTTATCGGGCTCCCAATTAACAGGATTTGAGAATGCCTCATTTACCGGAGTTAGGCCTATAAATGCCACATCTGCCGTATATTTTTTAGCAATTTCCCAAAGGTCCCAAAGATTTTGTTCGTATACTCCGGGTTCAGTTTCATATTGCTTTGCCTTTTGGTAATAACGGGTATCATTTATGCCGATTGCAAAAATTATCACAGTCAGCTCATCAGGGTTAAAGCGCGGAATCATTTCTGATTCAAATCTCTCGAGCAAACCCGCTGAGGTATCACCCGGAATTCCTAAGTTGTAAGTTAAAGTGTAATATTTTGAATATAACTCGTTTGCTGTATAAGCTGCTAAAGATTTACTGTCCAGGTTTTTCCTGAGTCTCCCGACCCATCCGCCTTCAGCGTCCCAGTTGCCGTATGTAATTGAATCTCCAAAACAAAATAAAGTCATTTTAATTTTTTTAATTGATCTTCCGAAATTTTAGCTTGGGTAATAATTTGTTTTAAAGTTCCTGTTGGAATTGGTCCCGGGTGAACTGCGACTTGTGTCCATTTGCCATCCGGGTGAGCTAAACGAATATGACTGCCTTTCCCCTTCCCCTGAACAAATCCCAGTTTTTCCAGGAATTTAATCATCCTCTGCGGCTTGATATTCCTCGGTAACCTGGTCATGTTTAAATGATAACTGCACCTTCGGGAGCTTTAATTTGAGTGGATGTAATCATTTGTCCCTCCAGTTGGTCAGCTGGAACTTCTCTGCCTTCTTCGATGAGACATTCAATAGCCAATTCCATACCATCTTTTAAGCTTTTTAAAGCAGCTTCTATTGAATCTCCCCAATCAGCAACTCCTAAAGTCGGACAATAAGCATTGTAAACAGTTTTTCTGCCAATTTTTTCCGGTTCAATAATAATTCTGTAATTTAAAATTTGAGCTTGCATAAGTGCATTTTACCACAAGAGTTAATCGATAAGCTTTAGAAGTTCAGGAAACTGTTTATACTTCTCTCCGACTTCCAAATTAAAATGTCCCTGACCTTTCATCACGATTAATCTCCCACCGGTTTTTTCTTCTAAAAGTCCGGCATTTTTAAACGGAACAGCCGGATCGTTATCCGAATGAATTAAAATTATTTCTTTGGCTGATTTTTACATAGAATAGTGAATTTACTTTGAAGGAGAAGCAACTGGATTTGGTCTAACGTATTTATCTAAAACCTGCTGAATTCCTTTGGCAGTTGTTCCCAGTGCACCGACAGGATCACCGTTATTTGTCGTTGAATTAACTGCATCTTCATAATATTTAATCATCTCGTCACTAATCCCCTGATCATGGGTATCTGAATTTAAATACCACGATTTATAGTACGGCCCCTGGGCAACAAATGCTCCGGTTAGAGGATCATTTAAAAGATCTTTCTGAAGATCAACTCTCGAATAAGGTAATCCAAATAGTCTGGTTTCAGATGCCTTTTGATAAAGCAATTTTTCCGCTTCCTGCGAAGTCATAAATTTCAAAAACTCCCACGATTCTTTTGGAAATTGAGCGCGGGAAGAAACTACATAACCCCAATAATTTGCCCAAGCAACTTGTTTTCCGGCGAGCTGGGGAACCGGCGCAATTTTAAAATTTAAACGTGGATTCATCTGACGAAGTTCATGTGCTCTCCATGACGGACCAAAGTAAAAGGCTACTTTTCCGGCAGCGAATGCTTCTGTAGAAGGTTCAAATGTATTATCCCAAACGCGGGACGCTGAAACTCTGGCAAAATCTGTATAAAACTTTAAAACATCTCCGCCAGTCGGATTTGCCGGTGCATCAATTCTAGCATTTGGTTGCTGATAAAACAAAAGACCAACGATATCAGGCCAATGATCAACATTTCCTGTAAGCCCCAATGCTGCTCCAGAAGTTTTTATAATGTTATTTTGATCCACTACAGTAAGCTTAGTCGCCGCATCGCGAAATTCATTCCATGTTTTCGGAACCTGAACACCCGCTGCATTTAATATATCTACATTATAATAAAGCGCCAAACCATCAATCCCTCTGGGGATTCCATAAATTACACCATCAGAATTAAACTGATCCTGAAGTGCTTTATTTTTATCAGCAATCTGAGGGCTTGAATCAATCGCAGCTTTTAAAATTAAATAATTTGTAAAGTCATCCCTGACAACCGGATAAAAAGTTTGAGAGTATTCCTGTGATGTAAATACTTCCCGGGGTGCCGGATAGATTGAGCCTGATTTTAGAAACATCGAAATCCAGGCATTATTAACCATATAAATATCCGGACCTTCATTAGCAGTTATTTTAGTTTGAGTTCTGGTCCTGTAGTTTTGCGAAGATTGATACTGATAATTAATCGTTACGTCAGGGTGAGTCCTTTTATATTCATCGAGCACAGGTTGCATCAATTTCTCATCTTCCCAAAGTCCCCAGATATTTATAACTACGGGGATTTTCTCCTCAGGCTCTTTGTTGAATGATGGCCCAAATTTCCAGAATAGAAATCCGGCGATAACTGCAAACACCAGCACGCCTATAATCAAATATTTCATCATAGAGTTAAATTATAACTCACTATTGTTCAATTGTTTCATCGTCCGATTGTTTTAAAACTAAACGAGAATCTTTAATCTGACAATAAGCGAAGCTTGCGAACTATGCTCTTGAAACAATGTGGTAATGTAACAATTTCTCGGTTAAAATATGCGTCATGGGCAACAAGAAAAAAAAGGGAGCAAAACAGGAAGAAAATCAAAATAATCAGGAGACTTCAGCCAAATCAGAAAAAAGAGTTCCAATAAATGAACACGACGGTTCCTTTCCGCAAGCGAAAAGTAAAAAATATTTTTTTGGAGCTATAACAGTTTTCGCCCTTCCTCTTCTGTTTATTCTGTTTCTGGTTTTGTTTTTATTTATCACTCAAAGAATCTATCCGAATATCAAAATTGCCGGAGTTGATGTTGGTCTTTTAACAAAAGAAGAGGCATCTCAAAAAGTTGCTTTAGTTTTATCAAAAAGAGGCGCAACGCTACTCGATCTTAAACAACAAAATGCCAGTCTTTCTGCACAACAAAACTTCACAATTGATTTAGCAAAACAAGAAACTGCACCCTTTGCTGATAAGGCAATCAGTGAGGCATTTGGAATAGGAAGAACAAAAGCCTATTTACCTGCAGAAATCGATTTAAAGATTAAACCATCGATACCGATAAGAAATCAGATCGAAAATATTTCATCATCAATCAACCAAAATCCAATAGATTCCGATTTAAAGATCTTCGAAGGCGAAATAACTGTCACTCAGTCACAAAGTGGAGTTGTTTTAGATGAGGATAAATTATATTCGATAGTAAGTGATTATCTTAATGGGAAAACCCTTTCTAATAGTAATCTCCCGATAAAAACTGCAGAACCTGAGCTTTCTTACGAAGAGGCAACTGCAATAAAGAAACGTTTGGATGAAATTAAACTTTCCCCTATTAAGTTAACTTTTGAGGATTTAATTTTTTCTTTAGATCTGGAAAAAACCCTGGAACTGATTGATTTAGCAAATTCCCAAAACTCTGTAATACTTGCAACTGTAGGTAATGAGAAATTTAATATCGGTGCAATCGGAATAAATGGCGAAGATACTTCAGACAGCAAGTTAACTTTAAATCCCGAAAAACTAAACGAATATTTAATAGATATCTCTTCTCAGATCGACCGAACAGTTCAGGAACCTCTCTTTTCAGTTGATCCGAATTCGTCCCCTGAAAAACCAAGAATTACTGAGTTTCGTCCCCCACTTGAGGGCAGACAACTTGATAAAGCAAAAGCTGCCGAACTAATTTCTGCAGCTCTGATAAAAGAAGGTCATCAAAATAATATTAATCTACCGGTTAATATTATTACACCTAAAAATAGTTTGGTGAACGATCTCGGTATTAAAGAGTTAATAGGAACCGGGGTGTCTAATTTCGCCGGATCAATTGAAAATAGAAAATTTAATGTCGGACTAGCAGCATCCAGAATAAATGGAGTAATAATTGCACCAAATGAAGAGTTTTCTTTTGTTAATACTGTTGGTGATATTTCAGCAGCCACGGGTTATAAACAGGCTTATGTTATTAAATCCGGACGAACTGTTTTAGATGACGGCGGTGGAGTCTGTCAGGTTTCAACAACAATCTTCAGATCCGCACTTAATACCGGATTACCAATCACTGCCAGAACTGCACATGCATATCGTGTAGGCTATTATGAACAGGGCTTCCCGCCGGGTATCGATGCAACGATCTTTCATCCTTCAGTTGATTTCAAATTTAAAAACGATACCGGACATCACATCCTAATTCAAGCTTACGTAACCGGAACTACATTAACAGTTGATCTTTACGGAACATCTGATGGACGCACTGTTTCGATGAGTAAGCCGGTTGTTGGGAGTGTTACCCCTGCTCCACCAGAATTAAGACAGGACGACCCTTCTTTACCAAAAGGAACTGTTAAGCAAGTCGACTTTGCGGCCAACGGAGCTAACGTATCATTTTCAAGAACAGTCACCAAGGGGGGAGTTACATATATTAATGAAACATTCAGGTCAAACTACAGACCCTGGCAGGCAGTTTATTTAGTCGGAACAAAAGACGGCTAAAAATTAAGCGGGAACCTTCATTCTTTGTAATCTTTGGTTGATGTGACCCAAAACTTTTATAACTAAACCTCTGTCCTCAGATCTTAAAGGGGATCTACTCATTTCCATTACTCTACCTGGGAAAGTAAAACCAAATCCATTTTCCCCCTTGTCCACATTCGCCCTTTGATCATTCAGCCATTCTCTGGCTTCAAACACACCGGTTTCATCAAATCCTACCACTAAAGGCTTCATCGGATCGCCCCTTCTTCTTATCTCCAGTCTGGTTCCGTAGTCTACGCCATTAAACTGAGGGCGTCTTACCAGATGCGCCGACTCCACCTCTTCAACACCATCTAAGCCATCAGGGTTTGCAAAAACTTCCAGTTTCTCGGTCTCGATTTTGAGCCCACCAACTTCTTCCTGAACTCTAGTCCTCCCAAGATATAAACCTTCCCCAGAAATCGTAGTACTAACAGAATGGTCAATTAACTCAACAGCCCGCTGCTCAAGCTCTTTAATTTCAGTCAAATCAGTGCCTTCAGCCTGCTTTGATCGATGACCATTTGCCCAAAGTTCGGCCCTAAAACCAGTCTTTTCCTCGTTGAAATATCTTTCGATATCTCTTATTAAGAGATCAGAATTTTCTTTTTCAGCCATAAAAAATCCCCTCCATTAGGAGAGGACATCAGAAAAAAATTCAGATTAATTTGCTCGAATATTCGAACCAAATCCTCTCCCTTGCGGGATTTGGGTTTGGCACCGTGTCAGTTATTCAAAAGGTCCTTCGCATTCGCTCAGGACGATCTCGTATAACTCGATCGGTTGCCGGATGGATTAACGAGCCAAAACTCTACCCATCACTCTTGATTTCTTTTGTTATCTTATAAAAAGATTGAGAAAATGTCAAACACTTTTCCTACATCGGATCTTGGTGTCATTTCGAGTGCAGAGAGAAATCTATGGATTCTTTGTTTCTCTCAGAATTACATCCTCTTGACCCTTGCCTGCGAAGTAGGGGCGTGTGATACTTTATACTTAATACAAGTCCTATGAGATTCTTCATTGCGCTCGAAATTCCGGACACCAGTAAAGATGATTTATTTAGAGCTCAAAAAAGACTGGGCGAACTTTTTCCCGATTTCAAACCTTCCCGAATCGACAAACTTCACCTGACAATTGCTTTTTTAGGCGAAGAGCCCGAAGAGCTAAAAGAACCTTTAATTGAAGTCTTACATAAATCTGTCGACGGTGTTGCTCCGTTTACTGTAACCCCTGCATACATTGACGGCTTCCCTCATCTGCACAACGCTCATATTTTATGGATTGGTGTTAAAGGAGATATAGATAAATTATTTATAATCAGGCACAGAGTTAAAGATGGTCTTCAGGCTTTAAAGTTAAACGTGGACGAGAGAAGATTTGTGCCACATATCGCTTTAGGCAAAATCTCAGAGTTAGAACTTAGCCCTTATCAGGAACAGGAGTTAGAAAAACTGGAGATGGAAACATTTGACCCCATCAGAGTCGATTCAATTAAACTCTTTGAATCTGTTCCTGATAGAGGATTACACAATCACAATACCTTAGCTGAAATAAAGTTAAATTAAGTAACAAGACGCAAGATACAAGTTTTCCAGTCAAATCTCAAATTCCAATTTTCAGAATTGTTTGTTCCTTGTATCTTGCTTACTTGGTCATTAAAATTACCACATGGTAATTTTGGGCATTGAAACCTCTTGTGATGAAACAGCAGCCGCGATCCTCCGAAAAACAGATAAAAATATTGAGGTGCTTTCGAACGTGATCGCCTCAAGTGCCAAACTTCAATCAGAATTTGGCGGGATTATTCCCGAACAAGCAGCCAGAGAGCAGCTCAAATTCATAATCCCGGTAATCAAACAGGCGATTAACGAATCACGATTGACGATTAACGATATTGATGCAATCGCAGTAACTCAGGGCCCCGGTTTAATTGGTTCTCTTTTAATCGGCGTTGAAACTGCAAAAACACTGGCGCTGGTTTTAAACAAACCGCTTGTGCCTATTAATCATCTTATAGGCCATTTCTACGGAAACTGGATTCCCTCTTCGTCATCGCGCAGCGAGATCGCGCCAGCGTCATTGCGAGACCATGAAATGGCGAAGCAATCTAAGAAAACCGGGATTGCCGCGTCGACTTCGTCTCCTCGCAATGACGTCTTTCGCATACCAACCTTTCCAATTATTGGTCTTCTTGTCTCAGGCGGACATTCTGATTTGGTTTTATTTACAGATCATAATGAATATGAGTATTTAGGCGGAACCAGAGATGATGCAGCCGGGGAATGTTTTGATAAGTGCGCACGCCTTATGAATTTACCCTACCCGGGAGGACCTGAGATTTCAAAGCTGGCGGCCAAAGGAAAGCCAAGTATAAATTTACCAAAACCTATGGTTTCATCCGGTGATTTTGATTTTTCTTTTTCCGGCCTAAAAACAGCTGTCTCAAATTTCATTAAAGCAAATCCTAATTATAATAAAAACGATTTAGCTGCCTCAATTCAGAGCCGGATTATTGAATCGCTTGTTAAAAAAACAACTGATGCTGCAAAAAAGCACAATATTAAAAACATAATGATAGCCGGAGGAGTTGCTGCTAATGTTGAGCTTTCGCGTGCTCTGCGGACTTCTTTCAACGGGGAGGTTTTTTCGCCGTCGCACAATATTTTTTGCACTGACAACGCAGCGATGATAGCTTCAGCTGCTTTCTTTGTTGGTAAACCCATCGATCCCCTAATGCTTCAAGCAAATCCCAATCTTTCACTCACTCAGTGAATTTACTTTTTAGAAAAAGATGTATATAATCTCCCTGAAAGCGTTGAGACAGACTAACGTCACCTGTTGAGCTTTCCGGTAAAGACCGTTATCTCTTAAAGAGAACAAATTTGGGTGGTACCACGGTGCACATCGTCCCATAAAGAAGGGATTGGTGTGCTTTTTTATGTTAAAAGACGGAGAAAACATCATAATTGCAACTGCTAGGGGGTTGCGACAACGATTAACCCGCAATCCTGATGTACCCATTCAAATAGTAGATGAAGGACTAATTGTGAACACCAGAGAAAGAGGGGATTTGTTTGCAACTCGTATGCACATAAGCAACGAACCAATTAGTCCAAAAAATAAACGGATAGTGCTATTCTTAGAAGGATAAAGTTAATGGATAAAATTTACGATCAGTTAAAAACAGAGGCAAAGTGGTATAAATTCTGGGAGGATTCAGGTTTCTTTAAACCAGAAATAAATCCATACGGAAAACCTTTTACCATAATTCTTCCTCCACCTAATGCCAATGCTGATTTACATTTCGGACACGCAATGATGTCTATTGAAGACATATTAATCAGATATCACAGAATGAAAGGCGAGGCAGCATTATGGCTTCCGGGGTCAGATCATGCCGGTTTTGAAACTCAGGTTGTTTTCGAAAAAAGGCTTAAAGCTGAAGGAAAATCCAGATTTGATTATGACCGCGACACCCTTTATCAGATGATTTGGGACTATGTTCAGACCAATAAGTCAGGAATGGAAAACCAATTAAGAAGACTCGGGTTTTCATTGGATTGGTCAAGGGAAAAATTCACTTTAGATCCAGACATCATTGACGAAGTTTATAAAACATTTAAGAAGATGTTTGACGAAGAGTTAATCTACCGGGACTATAGATTAGTTAATTACTGCACGAGAGACGGTACATCTTTTTCAGATCTGGAAGTAGTCCACGTTGAACAAAAGGACCCCCTCTACTATCTAAAGTATGGACCTTTTACCATTGCCACTGTTCGTCCTGAAACAAAATTTGGAGATACTGCAGTTGCAGTTAATCCAAACGATGATCGCTATAAAGAATGGGTTGGTAAAGAAATTGAAGTCGAAGGTTTAATTGGTAAATATAAACTTAAGGTTATCGCCGATGAATTAATTGATCCGGAATTTGGAACGGGTGCTGCAAAAGTTACACCATCAATTGATTTTAAAGATTTTCAGATGAGCAAACGCCACAATCTCGAATTAAAAATGATTGTAGGGTTTGACGGAAAGTTAACTGATGTTGCCGGATCATATGCCGGGCTTTATGTTAATCAGGCTAGAAAAAAAGTTGTTGAGGATATGCAAGAGAAAGGCTTGATTGAAAAAATTGACGAGGATTATACTCATACAGTTTCCAAATGTTATAAATGCGGAACGACTCTTGAACCTCTTCCTTTGGAACAGTGGTTTTTGAATGTACAGGAGTTAAAGAAAGAAGCGTTAGCGGTTGTTAAAGAAAAAAAGATAGCGATATATCCTAAGAATTTTGAGGAGCAGTATAACCAATGGCTGACCAATTTAAACGATTGGAATATTTCACGTCAGACGGTTTGGGGAATAAGAATCCCTGCATGGAATTGTTTAGCCTGCAATGCGTGGATTACAACCACGGGCGAGACTCCTACCACATGCGATAAGTGCAGCAGCAAAAATTTAAAACAAGACAGCGATACTTTTGATACTTGGTTTTCTTCTGGGCAGTGGCCGGTTGTAACATTAAAAACAACTAAGCCCGGCGACTTTGAAAAATTTTATCCGACCTCAGTAATGGAAACCGGATATGATATTTTAAAAGCCTGGGTTTCAAGAATGGTAATGTTAGGACTTTATACAACCGGCGAAGTCCCCTTTAAAGATGTTATTTTGCATGGACTTGTCCGTGATCCGCTGGGACAAAAAATGAGCAAATCAAAAGGCAATGTTGTCTCTCCTATGGAAGTTGTTGATCAATACGGAGCAGATGCAGCAAGAATGGCATTGGTTTATGGGACTGCCTTAGGGCATGATCAGAACTTATCTCATCCAAAACTCCAAGCAATGAGAAACTTTACCAATAAGCTTTGGAATATCGCACGATTTATTATCGAATTTGATCCTTCTGTCATCCCTGGCGACAAACCAGGGATCCAGGCAAAAACAATCTGGATTCCTGATCAAGTCCGGAATGACAAACTTAGCGCTGAGGATAAAGCAATTTTAGAAAAACTTAATCTGACCATTAAGAAGGTTTCAGATAGTTTAGATCAATTTAGATTCCATGACGGAGCAGATGCTCTATATGAATTTATCTGGCATGAGTTTGCTGATAAGTATATTGAATCTACTAAACAAAGACGGGAAGAAGCACAGCCAATTTTAGAATATGTTTTCAGAACTTCGCTGGAGCTTTTACATCCATTTATGCCGTTTATCACCGAAGAGCTCTGGCAAAAACTACCTCACGAAGGCGAGTCGATCATGATTACCAGATGGCCTGCTGATTAACTCCTGTAAATGTTTTTTATCCAGTAATCCTTAACAAAAGACAAAGCTAGCGTAGATAATAAAAACACTACAGTAGGAATTAAAGCATTTAACCAGGGATCAATTTTAAGACAGAATAAAAATAAACTGCAATCAGTAAGTAGGTTAAAAGGGCGATTAATCCTTTTCTGAACCAGGAACCTTCCTAAGCCTTATTTGCCTCAACAGTTCTATTGCGAAGTTTTATCTGAGCAACAGAATCCTCAAGATTCTGATTTCTTTTTTCAATAGCCTTAACTCTTTCCTTTAGCTCTTCCATCGAAAAATTATAATTCTTTTGAGAATTAATGAAAAGAATTTATACGTAGAGATTTACTCTCATTCTTTGGGTATAGCAGAAATTTTAAGCGGCCCGTCTAAATGGTTTGTCTGCAGGAGTTGTTTTAATTATCCTGGTTCGTCTTATCTTAAAGGCTTGAGTGCCCGTCGTTTTAAAGGAATCATAGGGGTAAATATGCGTCTTTCGGGTATCAGTTTTGGGTGAGGTGTGAACGTGGAATCTTCGACTTCCCTATCTAAACTTCTCATAGTTTAAATAAATTATTCAACAGATTTTTCGTCAGATTTATTTTCAGTCTTATCACTTCCCTCTTCCTTTGGCTCGCCGGAGGCGGCACCACCCTCAGCTTTTGCTTCTCCCTCAACTCCCTCTTCTCCCTCAGCGCCTTCAGCTTTCTCCCCTTCTTCGCCTTCTTTCGCTTCCCCACCTTCAGATACTTCAGCTGCGTCTGCCGCTGCTTCTGCCTCAGCTGCCTGTTCTTCAAGCAAAGCCTTCATTTCTTCTGTAACTGCATTATCTAACTTAACAACAACCTCTTCAGGTTCAGCCAAAATTGTAAGTAAGCTGCGGTCAAGATTTAAGTCTGCAACGGTAATTGCATCCCCTATTTCTTTAAGAGACTCAATATTTACTTCTATATTTTCAATAAGGTCTGTTGGTAACGCTTCAACATTGACCTCACCCAATGTCTGAAGAACTACAGTCTCTCCTAATTTAACCGACTCAGGACCTTCGCCAATCAAGACAATCGGGACAGGTACTGTAACTTTCTCTTTTAGGTTAACTGCATAAAAACCAACATGCAGAATACGATCTGTAACAGGACTCACATCAATCTCCTTAACCATCACAGGCCTAGTTCTGTCATCACCTATTTTTAGATCAATAAGACCTGTTTCTCCGGATTGTTTAAAAACTTTTTTAAAACTGATTTCATCAATGCTGACATGTTCAACTTCTTTGATATTTCCGAATACATGTGCGGGAAGCTTGCCTTCTTTGCGAAGATTTTTAACTTTTTTACCTAATACGGTTCTGTCTGTTGCTTTGAGTGGAATTCTATCCATGTTGTGTAAGATAACACAAAAGCGACGCCTGAAGCAAGCGAGAGAGCTACTTAACTACCTTAAACTCAAAAACTCTGTCAGTTTGAAGATCTGTTATGATTTTCACTTCCTGAACGCCAGCAGAAGAATCCTCCGGCCTCTCTGCGAGTTTATAATTAATCGGATAAGTTAAGATAAAATCTAAAGGATCGGCCAGCATTCCTGCTTGTTTAAATATTTCCATTCGATATAAAACTTCATTATCGGCAAAATTCAAAGGCTCACCCAATTCATATTCAAAAACCAAAGTCTTTTGTTCTTTCGGAGCAACTGAAATTAAAGCAGAGAATGCACTACGTTCATAATCAGAGAAAGGCAAAAATTGAGCAGTTATATCCTGATCATTTAAAGTCGCTTTAGTTAATTTAGACCCCAAAGGTGTGTATATTTTAAGTCTATTTTTATATGTACCCGCAGGGAAGATGTCTGAGGGAGAATTGTTTTTATAATTAATCTTCAGCTGATGGCGCACTGCACCTTCTTTTGTGAAGGATGCATTTACCGTCATTTTCCTTTGCAGGTAGTAATTGGCTTTATTTGCTCCCATATTTGATTCAATCACTCCGAGAAAATCACTCGTTATGCCCTCTTTTTTCTCGGCTCCTCTCGGGAATACTCCGGACCAATTACTTGAAGCCAAATATGAAAAAAGAGACGGATCTTCAAGATAAACAAGCAAATGCTTTTCCTTAAGCGATTTACCCAGAGCCTGAATAATAGCCGGCCAATTTTGTTTTGAAAGATAGAATATTTTATTAAACATTTGGTTTTGCAAAGAAGTTAAATAATTCTTTTTAGCCTGGGAACCGGGAAAAAAGTTCGTTTCAGCATGCGAGATAGCTTTTTCAAATAAATTTGAGCCGTTTACTGATTCTCCGTATTCAGGCAAATCAACTCCACCTACTGCATCAAGCAGATAGCCTGAACCCTTAAGATCAAGTGCAATTACCCCATGCACCGGCTCCCCTGCTTCTCTTTTATAAAAAAAGCTGGCCTGACGTGCCGATGAAGGAAAGTCCGGTTCATAATTTGAATCGCGCAGATAGAGCCTTTCCATATTCATATCAGACTTCAAATCCGGCGGCGGTGCGATCACATCGGCTAATTGCCCATCCAAATTATAAATATCGTCCACTTTAATTGCCTTAAGTCTTCCGTCCTCAAAATCCAGCTTTGCATACGAACCAATAAATCCTCCACCCGGTCTTAGCTCTAAATTATTTTGGAGCAAAACCAGATAAGACTTCTTCGTACCGACTGCAGTAATCTCGGGCATTAAAGCTGCAGCGGATTTTGCCTGTTCAACTAAAACCTGATAATAGACAATTCTCAATTTTAAATCATCAATCCTGTCTGCCGCGAATTCAGGCAAACCCTGCTTTAAATTCTTATCGCTCAAATTGGCGGAAATCTTGGAGAGCTTTGTTGAGGCAAATTGTAAATCACGTTCAGCATTCTCATAATAAGGCGCCGGATTATCCCGTGATTGCCCGGAAATTATTTTTGTAGTCTCAAATAAAGATTTGCTGCCGCGTGTTGCATACAACACCCCATCTGTACCTTCTTTGGCCAGATCAGCAATTCTTGAAGCTTTTTCAACACCATTTTGAATTAGTGGGATTTTTTCTAAAATTCCGGTATTATCTAAAACATTTTCAAATTCCCCTATTCTCTTCTGCGCTTCGACGACCTCTGACTCAGCTCTGTCAAATTCACCTTTTTCAAGAGCATCGCGGGATGAAAGCAAATTATTACGGATCTCAAATCCCTGATAACCTAAATATATAAACGGCCAGACAAGTCCGTAAAGCAAAACTGCTGTAAGGATCGCTACCCAAAAAAATCTTTTTGCCTTACTGCCACCTGTTTTTCTAATTTCTGCTTCGAGTTCTTTATCTAAATCCTGCTTATCGTTTTTCGTTCTTCGTTTTTCGTTTTCTTGATCCTCCTTCCTCTTCATTTCTCCCTCTTCATTATTTTCTCTTCCCTCTTCTCTATTTAGGAATCCTGATCCGGCAAACGACCAACTTTTTGAATATTCACTTTTTTCATTTTGAGTTTTTGGTACCAGCTCCGGATTTTCTTTAAAGTAAGCAATTGTTTCTCTTAAGGCCTTTAGGATTGGAGTCTGGGGTTTCCATGATAATTCTTTAATTGCTTTCAAAAGATTCGGAGTCGGCCACTCTGGTAGTTTAGTTAGCTCAGGTGGATTTTCTTCAGACCAGACTGGGTTAGATAAGATTTGCTTAATTTCGGATAACTTAACCGGATGCAAAAGCGCTCCATCATAGATTTTATTTGAGGTTGAACCGGCTAAAACAGCTTTTGTTAAAAGACGCACCGCATCATCAACGAATAAACTTCTTTCTGTAAAAACTAAACTGGTTTTTTCATCTGAAAGAGTATCGTTAACAGTGGCTGCAATTAATCTCGCCAGTGGATTTTGATCCTCAAGAATCATTCCCGGGCCAAAAACATCTGCCAGACGAACTACGCGGCCGTTAAGATTGAAATGCTTTATACCTTTAGCAAATTTAGACTCAGATTCCTTAATGATCCGATTTTTCCCCTCAGGAGATCTGGCATAAAGATTAATTGTGCTTGAATAAACTAAACGTGGCTTGTCACTACTTCCTGTTTCTTTGTGGGAATGTTTTTCTTTAAAATCTTTAGCAAATTCAATAAAATTAATAACTCCACGCCCTAGGATTACATCCGGCACTTCAGAATCTGTAATAAAAAAGCCGTAATCAAAGCGGGACAAGTTAAGGTTAATTAACTGCTCAAGTGATCTGCCCTGATCAAATGCTAAATTCAGAAAATGAAAATCCTTATTCTTTGAAAACTCGTCTACAGATGATTTATCTGCATAAGTTAAATCATCTATTGCCAGTACCTGAATATTTTTCTCAAGAAGACTTTTTATTAAATGCACACCAACTAAGTTGCACGAGGTAATAATAACCGCAACCGGACGGTTTCGCGAAACCAGATTGCTATTTTTTTCAATTCGTGAATTGGCAGATTCTTCCACAACTAAATCGTAGTGCACGTGGGCTTTTAGTTCAAGTCTTCTCTCAGTAATTTTTCCGGTATTCGAGGAATAACGCAATTGCAAATCCGGCTAAAAATCCACCTAAAATTCCGGATAATAAAAACTTTAAACCTAAAGGCTGAACTGCTGAAACGACTAAGGGTGCCGCTTCCGCGACATTAAAATTCTTATCAAGATAATCATTTATGCGCAACATAACGTCGTATGCATCCTCACGACTGGGGGAATCTACCTCAATGGCTATTAAAAGCGGAGCACTTTTGTAGATTATGGCTTTAGTCTCGGGAAACGCCTGATTAAATTTCTGAGCTCTTGTTTCGGCCACAGCCTGATCGGCCAGAGCTATTTTTACATCTGCATTTTCTACTTGATATTCAATTCTAAAAACCTGCTCTAAACGGGCTTTTTCAGGAGCTAATGCATAAAAAATAGTACTTAAGATCAGACCTGTGACAAGTGGCAGTAGAATTATCCAGATGTTACGCCTGAAGAAATTAATATAAACTTCGGATTCTTTCATAATTTATGATCTATGCGAAATATAAGCTTGTCAAGTCATTGCCTACGACCTTTTGTCGGAGCTTTGCTCACTGCATAGGCAGGAACTCGTTCATTTTTCAAATGCTCTATTAGCTAAACGGTCTGCAATAAAGTTTTCTGCTCTGGGCACGCTTCGATATGTTACCTCGCCTAAGTCAAATTCCATGATCTTAATTTTCTCGAGAATAACCCTAAGATGAGGGCTTTTAATTTTAAAACGGCCTGAAAGCTGCTCAACTACTAGCCGCGAGTCAGCGACCACTTCAATTTTATGAGGAGCTTTGGCTGGATATCTTTTTAAGATATATTCAAAGGCTTTTAGTACTGCTGTATATTCAGCGACATTATTTGTCGTCACTCCGATTTGTTCGCCTTCTTCGTGCAAAACCGCACCACCGCGGGACTTGATGATATAGCCATATGAGGATGGACCCGGGTTTCCCTTTGATGCGCCATCTGTATTGATTACGAAATCCATGGTGTAAAGAATAATCTCATAAAGCATAAAATTCAAGTTAAGCCTTTTTACCTCCAGATGAGGGGCGTGCTGAGAAGCTTAAACCAAATATTAAAAAAAGAAGTCTTAGGTTTTGGGGTAATGTTAAAAAATAATGATCAAATAAACTCAAAAAAATCACCATCAAAAGCAGGCTGTTTAAAATCCTTCCCAGAGAAGAGCGAAGATTACTCAGAAAACTTAAAGCAAAAATAAGCATTAAGGAAAAAAGACCAAAAATTCCTGTCTCAGATAAGACCAGCAAAAAGATATTATGAACCGGCTGCAAAAAACGGCTGGTACCAATTAAAACCCGGTCTGCAGCCAGAACATTTATAAAATTATTCAGGCCAACGCCAAAAAGGGGGTGTAGTGAAAATAAATATAATGAATATTCGGTTAACTCTTCGCGTCTTAAGACAGCCAGGGAATCATAAGTAAATACAGAAGCCAGTCTGACAAAAGCAACTGGTGCGATTAAAATTCCCAGAATAATTAAAATTTTCCAGAATCTCTTAAAAGCAAAGAATAAATAAACCGCGATAAGTATCAGGCCAGTTCTGGAAAAAGTTATGAAAATTGTGCTTGCTATAAATAAACTCAACATCAGCTTAAATACTGGTTTTGTTAAACGAAGCAAATAAAGCATCAACGGCAAAACTACAACAAGATAGCCTGCAAGAGAATTCGGATGGGAAAATGTCGCGTAGGGACGCAAAAATATTTTATCGTAAAAATTGAATTTTGACACTAATGGATTATCAAGCCGGAGTTCACGTTCACCTAAAACCCAAAAGCCTACTGAGCTGCCAATTAAAAATTGGATTAAAGCGAGTAAGCAGATAAAAATTAGACCCGATATTAAAGCTCTTGTTAGTGGCTTTTTGTAAAAACTAAAAGAGGAAGAGGCCAGATACAATCCAAATAGTCCTGCCATTAAATATTCTTTTAAACTAACCAAACCCGCTAAAGGATTAACAGCTTCAAAAAGAGAAAATATTTGTGTAAGCAAAAAGAGACTAAAGACTAAAAAATAGGCTGGATTTAAGTAAAGTTTTTTACCTTTAGAAAAAATATTAAACAAAGATATGGACCAAAGAGCTAAAACTAGTAAGTCCCAAAAGTATATAACAGGGGAGAGATAGTCAATTCTTAAAGAATAGATCGAGGCAAAATCAGGCCAAAAATGTTTTCCAAATTGTGTAGGCAAAAAAAGAATAGTTAAAAAAAATAAGACACTCTCAAGTTTTGCAGGGTTTAAGGGTTTAAACAAAATATTCGGGCGGGATTATTCAGGCTTTATGAAGATTCACAGGCTAGGCCTGTGCTTCTTCTAACTTCAAGCGTCAAGTTTTGGCGCTATTACCAAGCGTCTCTCAGGTTCTTCACCAATACTTTCAGAGGTTACGCCTTCAGTTGCTTCGATTGTCATATGCACGATTCTTCTTTGCCAGGCTGGCATTGGATCAAGCTCTAATGGTTCTTTTGTTTCCAAAACCTTTTGTGCCCATTCTTTTGCCCTGGTTGCTAGTTCTTCTTCTTTTGATTTTCTCCAATCGGAAACGTCAACGATAATTCGTTTTGAATTCTCAGCACCAAATTGACGGGAAGCAATTAAGTTTAGGATCAGCTGCAAAGAAGCAAGCGTTTCGCCACCCCGACCAATTAAAATGCCCGGATCTTCAGCATCAATCGAGACAAAAATGGCATCCTCTTTTTCATCAACTTCAAATGAACCCTCAAGTCCAAGAAGGCCTAAAACATTTTCTAAAATTTCTGATACTTTTTCTTCCATATAATCTTGTGTAATATAGCTTGTTTTAAGTTTAAAAACAAGCCCAAATCCTCAAGTTACAAGATATAAGTTACAAACAATGTTTTAATTTTCAAATTTCAAAATTGGAATTTATTTGTTTTTTGGTATTTGTTACTTGGTTTTTCTAATTTTTGCTAAAAAATCAGTTAGTCCGCCCCAACCGCTTATTTTGTGTTGCTGCCAGATACCAAGTAAGGTTAAGGTATTCCAATAAAGTGCAAGGCCCATCGGAAAAGTGAAGGAAACATAGCCAATCATTAAAGGCATAAAATAAGTCATTTGCGACTGCACAGCAAGCATTGTATCTTCACTCTGAACTTTTTCTTTTTTCTCTTTTGGAGAATCAGAAGGGTAAGTTTTTACCGGTTTTGGTGCCATCATCTTAGCCTGAACAAATTGAAGTAGTGCTGTGACAACAGGAATCAATAAAACCGCCGCCCCAACCGTCTGAAAATCTGAAGGCTTAATTGCCAGATTCATTCCAAAGAAATTAAGGTCAGGGATCTGAGCCAACTGCCAGGACTTGTCATATAAAACCGCATTGATTTTGTCCAAGCCGTGCTGCCCTTCAAAAAAAGCAAAAATTACCTGATAAATCGCAATCATTGGGGGGATTTGGATTAAAAGAGGTAGGCATCCTGCAGCCGGATTAATTCCGTGTTCTTTATAAAGATCCATCTGAGCTGCAGCCAGTGCCTGCTTATCTTCACCGTGTTTTTTCTTAAGCTCATCTAAGTGCGGCTTTAAGTCTGTCATCTTTTTTGCAGATTTTAACTGTGTTGCCATTAACGGCCAGATTAAAAGTCTGATTCCAATTGTGAGTAAAATAATAGATATACCTAAAGCACCGGGGATATTTGACGCATCAAGCACTCTAATAACAAAAACAATTAAGTTAACAATAGGCGCAAAAAATAAGAAATTATAAATATCGCCAACTATCGGCATGAAGCAATCCTCCTAAGCCCGAGCCATAAACCCTTTAAAACACCGTGATCAATAATCTGTTGTTTCGTATATTCAGAACAAGTAATTTCATATTTGCAGGCTCCGCCGGGCGCAAGAAATGCAAATACTGTTTTTGGAAAGAAAATCTGATAAAGATTAATTAGTGATAAAGCTCCAAGGACTAACATCCGTGATATTTTTTTACTCTGTAATAAGACTAGAAAGCGCATTTTTAAATTCTTTCTCAAGCTCTTCTCCTGAAAGATCCAATACTTGAGACCTTGGCATAATAACCAAATTTAGATTTTTGCGCAACAGGGCGTAATAAGGTCTGAGCGCATTGAAGCAAATTCTCTTGGCATGATTTCTTTCTGTAGCTTTTTTAAATTGACCCGAAGAGATAGAGACGCCAATTTTAGGAACTATGTTTTCGCCTTCGCGATAAAAGATTTTAAAATTCTTAGAGGTAATTGATTTTCCTGAGGCAACCCAACGGAATGAAGTTTTGAGGTTAAGACGTTGAGATTTTGCTAACATGTGTTTGCGTCATAAAATGGTTTAGGGTTAAAGGGAAAGGAAGCTCGTATCGTTTAGTGTAGAGGGGTTAGGTTTTTTACCTACTTCCATGCCTTTCATCGATACCAGCATCGTAACCGTATAACTCTTAACGATATTTTAAATTGCCAGTCGGTCGCGGCCTGCTTCTCTTCTTCGTTTTAAAACGTTTCTGCCGTTAGCAGTTTCCATACGAGACATGAATCCGTGTTTACGAACTCTTTTTAATTTTTTTGGTTGATATGTTCTTTTAGTTGACATAGTTTATGCAAGTATAACAAAGTTTAAGGTCAAATTGCAAAAGTTGATCCAGTTATTAACAGTTTCGCCGTCTTTACTGGGGATAACTTGTCCACTATATTGAGTTTTCTATGGACGAAGAAGCTACATGGAATAAAATACTAGCAGAGATAAAACCCCAAATCACTTTTAACAATTTTAAAGCCTGGTTTTCCCAAACTAAAATTAATTCTGTTTCGGACAATTTAATTTCCTTTTCTGTTCCTTCTTCTTTTCATAAGAATCAATTGCTTGACCGTTACGAAGATTTAATGAACAAGGCGGCCGTTAAAACACTCGGAAGAGATGTCAGATTCGAATTAACTGTAGATTCCAGCCTTTTAAAGAAAAAAACTGAAAAAGAAGTCCCTGAAGAAGAATTGTTTCAAGTCCAAGGCAGAAGCGCACCTCAAACAATTAGATTAAATCAGAGATTTACTCTGGAAAATTTTGTTGTGGGGCTTACAAATAACTTGGCATTTGCTGCCGCTCAGGCAGTAACCGACAATCCGGGGATTTCTTATAACCCGCTTTTTATTTATGGACCTTCAGGTGTAGGAAAAACTCATTTAATGCACGCCATTGGCAATGCCATGGTGAGTAAAAATCCTGATTTAAAAATTATTTTTGCCTCAAGTGAGAAATTTATGAACGATTTCGTTGAGTCGATTAAGTCCAAATCCAATGAGTCCTTCCGCCACAGATACCGTTCCTGTGATCTTCTATTAATAGATGACATCCAATTTATTTCCGGAAAAGATTCTACTCAGGAAGAGTTTTTTCATACTTTTAATGATTTGCATTCCCGAAATTCTCAATTAGTTTTTACCTCCGACCGTTCGCCAAATGAAATAGAAAAACTTGAATCCCGTTTAAAATCCCGTTTTCAGGGAGGACTTATGGTTGATGTTCAATTACCTGATTTTGATACCAGAGTGGCAATCTTAAAAGCCAAATTATCAGAAAAAGGGGAGAGTTTGCCAGAGGAGCATCTGGCAGCGATTGCTGAAAACGTTGTTTCAAATACCCGGGAACTTGAGGGAAAACTGATTCAGTTTCTCCAGATCAAAAAAACCAATAACCGTCCGCCGAATGAAGACGAAATGAAAAGAGTTTTAGGCAGTATTATTAAACCAAAAGCGTTACAAACTTTAAATCCTGCTCAGATTCTGGAATCAGTCACTAAATATTTCAATATCTCTTCCGAGGAGATTAAAGGACCCAGAAGACAGAAGGAGCTGGTTTTACCCAGACAAATTGCGATGTTTTTGATTTATGCGGAATGCAAGACTCCCTTTGAAAAAATAGGGGAGATATTAGGTGGTAGAGATCACACCACAATCATGCATGGTGTTGATAAAGTAAAGCAGACATTGGGACGGGATAGAGAGATTCAAAGAATGGTAATTGAAATCAAACAACAACTAAAAGTCTAGCTTATTAGACTCCGAAACCCGTGCTGACGAAGTTATCGCATAGCGAAACCGGAGGTTATCACGCAGCGAAACTGAACGGAGCGAAGTTATCGCATAGCGAAAGCTAACGCAGCTAAGTTATCGCCTGGTGAAACCTCGCGCAGCGAGGTTATCAACATACTAAATCTCAAATTGTTAATAAGTTGGGTATAACTCAACTTTTTCTTCAATAATCCGGTTTTAAAATCATACTTAAAATAGTTATCCCCAACTTATCCCCATTACCCACAAAGTTATCCCCATATTTATCCACTAAAATTCATGGTTTTCAACACGAACGTGTGCCCGAAACTAAGCATGAATTTCAATCTTGTGCACTTATGAACACCCTCTAATAATACTGATACTATTTTTATATAACTATTAAGAGGAGGGGATTTAAAAAAATATTGGGGAAAACTGTATGAGATAATAAACAAATAAACCAATGTCAAATATACAAATACCCAATTAAAAAATAAGATTGGGAATTGGGTTATAAGCGAAGCTTGCGAGCCTACGCTCTTTGGCTTTATTTGTATATTGGGTTAAGACGAAGTCGCAAGCTTTGCTTATTAATATCATGGATAGTTCAATTCTTTACGCCTTACTCGTACTCTTAGCAATCATAATTGCATATCTTTTGGGTCGGGTTAATTCCAGAAAAAATGCAGATATCCCTCAGGACATGATTGATCTTTATAGGAAAGTTGATAACTTGCCGGTGAGGATTTTACAGACCATACAAGGGTCAATAAACCCTCAAAAAGGCAAGGTAGCAGAGCTTCTGACTTATGCAGAGTTACGTTATGATTACGACCGAATTATCCCTTTAGGACATCCGGTTGATTTTATTGGTATTAAAAATAATGAGCGGATTGATTTTATAGAAGTGAAGTCGGGAGAGTCTTTCGTCTTGACAGATGAAGAGAAACATATTAAAAGTCTTATTACACAGGGACAGGTTAGTTTTAGGCTGATAAAAATTACTGAATCAGAAATTAATCAATTTATGTCTGCCCGGAGTAAGTGATTAGTTATTAGTTCATGGTTAGTTAGTAAAAATAATTCCACTGCTTTAGGCTATGAACCGTGAACGAAGAACTGTGAACCAACTATGCATTTAAAAATATTACAGCAGGATCTGAACTTACCACTTCAGGCTGTGTCGCGTTCTGTAGGAGTTAAATTAAATCTTCCGGTTTTAGGAAATATTCTGCTTGAAACCTCAAGTGGAAAACTAAAACTATCTTCAACGAATCTGGAAGTTGGTGTCATTAAATATATTAATGCCCAGATTCTGGAAGATGGGGCGGTTACTGTTCCTGCAAAAACTTTGAGTGAGGTAGTTTCCTCTTTATCTAATAGTGAAATCGAACTTCAGTCGGAAGGCGAACTTTTAAAAATAATCTCCGGTAAATTCAAGGCTGATTTAAATGGGATTTCTTCTTCAGAGTTTCCGGCAATTCCTGAGGCAAAAGATTTCTCTGTTCAGATTCCGGCGGAAGTTTTTAAAGATAATATCCCCCAAATTAGCTTTGCTTCAGCTGTTGATGAGGGAAGACCAGTTTTAACCGGAATCTTAACTGAGATAAAAGATAATAAATTTGAAGCAGTTGCTACCGACGGATTCAGGTTGGCGCATAAAAGTTATTCTGCAGAAAATTTAAAAGAAATTGATTTTAAAGCTTTAGTTCCCAGAAAAACGCTTGATGAATTGGTTAAATTAATCAACGAGGAAGGGGGAGTTGAGACCGTAGGGATTGCGACTACTGATAATCAGAATCAGGTAATTTTTAAGATAGGGGAGACAGTTTTGTCTTCGAGATTAATTGAGGGTGTTTTTCCCTCGTGGGAAAAAATAATCCCTGAAATTTTCATCGGGAAAGTAATTATTTCAAAAGAAGACTTAATTAAAGGATTAAAGCTCGCCTCAGTATTTGCCAGGGGAGAGGCGAATGTAATTCGTCTTAAAATAACAAAATCGGGGATAGGGCTTTCATCTGAAACAAAAGAACTTGGGCATCAGGATGCAGAAGTAGAAGCGGAAATGAGCGGTGAAGAGATTGAAGTGGCATTTAATTCAAGGTATTTACTGGATGCTGTTTCTAATTGTCCCGGGGAAAAAATTAAGATTGATTTTTCAGGCAGTTTATCTGCGGCAAAGATTTCTCCAATTGAAGATACAGGTCTTGAATATATAGTGATGCCTGTGAGGATAAACTAAAAGAATAATCCAATAAACAAATAACCCAATAATCCAATGCCCAATAAAGCATTAAAATACGATATTTATGAACGAATATTCAACTTTGTTCTCAATGTTTTGAAATTGATTAATAAAATTCCAAGAACTTATGCTAACCAAGTAATTATTAATCAAATCACCAGATCTGCAACTTCCATGGGAGCCAATAGTCAGGAGGCGGACGGGGTTAATAGCAGGAAAGATTTTATTCATTGCTTTACAATAGTTAGAAAAGAGAATAAAGAAACTATTTATTGGTTAAGACTTATTACAGCCCTAAATCCAAGAATACATGAAGAAGCAGAGTTGTTGATTAATGAGGGAAGTGAAATTTTGGCAATAATCAGTACGATTATCAAAAAGACAACTTACAATAACCAGTGACCGTACAATAAATTGGGAATTGGGTTATTTGTATATTGGGTTATTGGTTTATTTTCCTAGCTAGATTCCCGAGTAATTGATGATATTAAAATGAACTGTAAATTCTTTGTCTAATGTTTTTCCACCCTTTATCTTAGTTTCAGGTTTAATTGTGATTGTATACCCCTGACCTAGTCTCCAAGGCTGAACAGGCGAGATTTTAGCTGTTTTACCATCGTTTGTAATATCTACTTTTACTTCAGCCGGTGGATCAAAAATTAATTTTGTTTCCGGCCCGTTTTCCAGTTCTGCATTAAAATTTAATTCTAAAATTTGATCAGGCGGGAAAACCATTGGTTTCTTTTGAAATAGTTCAGGAGGGTTGGTAGAGATAAGCTGGGGAGTTGAAGGATCAATTTGATTATCAACAATTTCAACTGGTTTCCCGCCGCCCAAACCAAAGTTAAAAATGGCAATCAGCAGTGCGCCAAGTAAAACAATAAAACCTATTAATGCGCCTTTTGTTGATTTAATTTTATTCATTTTCGATTAGAAAAGAGCTTGCTCATCGCTCAATAATTTGTAAATTATTTATCCAGTTTATATTTTCAATATTATTCTTTTTAAGTAAATCCGCAAATTCTGCAACTGCTGCAGCCTTATTGTTCCTATCATACTCTAAATAAACCTGATTGTTATAAATATTATATGAAACTTTTATATATTGTCCGGTAAAAGGGAGAGTATCGACAAATTTAGAAACTGTTAAAGCGCGATTATCTAAGGGCTGTTCTTCCTGATCGACGATTTTTTGTTCTTCCAGATACTCCTGGCTGTAAGTGTTGTAGATATTATTGATCGGAGCATCCGGTGGGATGGACGGAGGAGCCAGATTTGGAAATGAAGTTGGTTGGGGAGTACTTATGACTTGATCTTGAGGAGGTGCGATAGGCGCAGATAAAGAAAAAACGATTGCCAGAATAATTATTAAAAGGATGCCACCCAATATTAAAGTAGTTTTTAAATTACTTAGTAAAATCATTTAATTTGCCTTCTTTTTAACAGCGTATGAATACATTAATGGTTGTCCTCCCCAGGGTGCGCTGGCGCTTCTATATACGCCGTCCTTATTCTCACATCTTCCAGGATCCCTTAATCTTAAGATATTTTGAGCCGGATCAACACCGTCAATGACGAATATATGGCCGTTAGTTGAGCCAATAATCAAATAGCCGGCATTTAGGAATTCCTGCGCCCGCTGGAGGTTTAATGGTGCGCCAAGAGCATGATACTCATAACCCATTTCGGGGAGGAGATTTTGAATTGCGCTTTGCATATAACTTGGTTTATCTCCGCAGGCTCTCCAACCTCTTTGTCTGAATATTGAATCCATATCAGGTGGAGTGATTGTGTCCCCGTATGCGCTTAAAACCATCGCCATAGTGGTTGGTCCGCAGCCTGCACTTGCTAAATCACAAATCCTACCCCATTGAGGGTCTCCCTGGCAGTAAAAAACATAGCCAGGTTTGTAGCATAAAACAGGATTTCCTTGCAGGTCTTCATCGCCGCAGTATTCTCTAATTACCGGGCCGGAAGTACCTTGTTGGGAAGTGGTTGCTTCTTTACAGACTGATGCTTTTAAGCTTTCGTCAGGAGTGCCTACTTTGACGCAGGAGAGCGCGCTGGAAACAGTTTGGGTGGAGGTTTGAACTGGTGCTAAATCCTGAGCTGGGGATTGAGCAGAAGTGGTTGCAGTCCCTGAGTCTTGAGTTACGGGAATCTCTATGGTATTTGATTCTTGAGCGTAAACATTAACACAAAAAAACAGACTTATTATTAAAAATAAACAAAGAATTATTTTTTTCATTCACTTAGCCATTTTTCCGCAGTCCTGCGGATGTATTCTTTATCACCCCAGTTGATAATTATTTTTTCAGAATTTATATTAGATTCTTTCATCCAGCCAAAAATTTCGGAGACAGCCTTAATAAAATTGCCCTTTTGAATCTGGTAATCAGGGTCCGTTTCTATGGTTTGGTAATTTATTCCAAAAACCTGTACATCCAAAACCCAGGATGTTTCTTGGTATGAAGCGGAAGGGATTGATATTTCAATCATTTCTCCACTAGACGATTGAAACTTATTTTCGTAAGGGAGTAATGGCAGAATCTTTGCGATTTCTCTTTGGGAATTTTGTACTAGTGAGGAGCTAAGATCTACGCCTCCCCCTTCCGATTGGGGCACAAAAGGAATATCTTCAATTAAGATTGGTTTAGCCTGAAGAGGCAAATTGTTAGCAATAGAAGGCGTAGGGAAGAAAATTATTTCTTCTGAACCTTCCTCATTATTTTTCGTAGAAAAAAGGACGATGGTTAGCAAAATTAAAATGAAGAATAAAATAGCTAGTATTAAATAAATCTTTGGTTTGATAAAAATATTCATCATCTACCCTCCTCAATTAACGCCCTGACAACGCCCATTACGCCTGGTCTGCCAAAGATCTTGTGCGGATCACATCTTACTCCGTCAAAGCAGTATATTAAATACATTTTATTATCTGCATGAGCTTCATCAAAGTCTGCCATGGCATAGGGATCGTCTTCTCCCTCAAACTCAGGAGGACACTTTTCATAGGGAACCCTGCCGCAATTTCTATTTCCTGTTCCGTTATATCTCGTGAGGGCAGTAACTGCTTCTTGGAAGGTGGATGGTGTTTTGCCTATTTTTTCAGCCAAGTGTTTTGCAGCATAAATCATGCTATCTTGTTGGGTTGCAAATCCGCAACCGTTGCCTATTGGTATTGGTACTCCTGGTCCTGAAACGCCTGCAGCACACTTAGCAGGAGTGATATCAGGTTCTACTTGTCCGATTACTCTTCCGCTAACCAATGAGGTGTCCGGTCCGGGTCCGTTCCCTTTTTCAACGAAATGAATACCTGCAAGTAATTGCCATGATATTCCAGTTGCCTCTGAGGCTTGTTTATATCTGTCTATTAACTCTGGGTGTTTATTAAATGCACCGGCAACAAGAGCTCTGACTTCAGTCCAATTTGCGGGAGGAGGTGTTAAGGAGCTAGGTAATAATCCAGTTGCATCAGAAAAATTGTTTGTTTGAGTTGACGGCCCAATTAGACTTGAGGAGTAAGTGCTATAAGCAATAGATGCCTGATTGGCAATCCAGATATCATTAGAATTGGCTGTGACCGAAAACTTAATTAAGGCTGGGAAATCAGAACGAACTCTGTCGACACGCCAGACTAGTGTGTTTCCGTCCAGCCGACCGTCAATAAGCGTGGGAGTGTCGATGTTAATAAATTGACCTCCTGTCAGCTGAAGCGCGCTGGCTTTAGCAGTTCCAGGAACATAAGTAGTGTTTGCCGGAATATTATCGCGAACCTCAATATCAGCATAGGCATGTGGGCATTTGACCTGATAGGTTATTCTGATCGTATATTCAATATTTTCGCCTTCGAGGTAAGACTCCTTATTCGTATACTTTTCAGCGAGGATTTGTCCTGGTTTACCGCACTCGGAGTTAGAATCAAACAAGGACCATATTGTGAACAGGGTCAGCGCTACGATTGAGCCCCAGATTAAAAAAGTGCCAACACCTGCGGCTGTAACTCCACCGAGACCCATAGCGAGTGACCTGCTTGCCATGCCTGCAAGCTGTCCTGCAAGCCTTCCGCCAAGATTCATAAGTCCTCTGCCTAAAGCAGAAAGAGCGCGACCAGCTTGAGGGAGGATGCGGCTTGCAAGATTAGACAGACCTCTAAGCGCACTTTTAGCCAGGTTCCCGAGTCTTTGCCCGATTCTTTTAAGAAAGGAATTATCCCAGAGGTTTCCTGCGGGTTTTTGAACTTTAGGCAGTAACCCTCTCCGTCTTTCCTCTCCATCATCACCAGAGGGTTCGGGTTGTTGATTATTCGATCGGCTTGGTGGGGGCGACCAGGGCTGTCTCCCTGAAGGGGTGTCCTGTGCGAGTTGTTGTTCCTGCGGTTGTACCCTGATTTCGGGTGAATTTTCCTGTATTGTTTGTTCGGCAGGTCTTTTATCTTTCGATTGCTCAGGCTTATCTTCGTTAAGTGCCCCTTTATCGTCAGCAGGTTTTTTAATAACCGTTTGAGGTTTATTATCGGGTTTTCTGTCGGGTTTTCTGGTATTTTTATCACTGGCCTGATTATTCCCGGCAGGAGTTGCTAACGGTTCTTTTGTTGCTGAAAGGGTTTTTTCGCCTGGTGCAGGGACTTTCTCTGCGTGTTCAGGGTGATGACTATCGATCTTTTTTTCCGGTACTAATGAGTTAGTTTCATCTATATCAATTGCATGCTTGACTGCATTAACCAAAAGCTCGCCTTTCTCAGTCCTCACGTGACGAAAATGATCAACTAAACCTTCAAAAACATCTTTTTTGTAGACGTTGTAAACACCGCTTAGTTCGAATTGTCTGATTTCACTGGTTTTAAAATTCGGCAGATCGAGCAAGACTTTTTGAACCTGGATAAGACTGACAGCTCCGTAATATCCTGTATCTAAAGCGTCAACCGTAAAACTCGATGTGGGGTAAAGGGCAATTTCAACCAGCGCTTCTAAGGCTAATTTAGTGCTTGGATTAAATTTTGCCATAATTCATTATCTATTTTTATCTCCCGTAGTTTCAGCTGGATTTGTAGTAATTAACTTGTGCTCCTCAGGAGAGGCCACAACAGACATTGCTACGTGTGTCGGACCGGCAAAGAATAGTCCTTGGCCAATGCCTGCAGAAAGAAGCAGTAATTTTTCTCCCTCTGATAAATTAAAAACCTTAGCTACTTTTTCGATTGAAGCCGGAGCTTGCTTAAGCAAAACCTGAATGGAAGAGTTGGAAATAATTGCCTTGCCCCGATCTTCTGCCAGAAAGTCCTCAACGTCCTGAGTAATCGTAGTAACACCTAAATAATACTTGCGGGCTCTTTTAGCAATACCGACTAAAAATTCAGCCGAATCTTCGTTTTGCATCATATACCAAGCCTCATCGACGATCAGAAGTCTTTTTTGAATATCCTTGCGGATTTTGGTCCAGATGTAATCCAGGATTAAATACATCGCGAGCGGTCTTAATTGATCTGCCAGATCCCTCACGGAAAAAACGATAAGGGAAGACTCAAGTTTAATATTGGATTGGGCAGAGAAGATTCCGGCTAAAGACCCTTTAATAAACCGCTCAAGCCGGTAGGCTAATTCCTGAGCGCTTTTATCTTCCATTCCCACCAGAACTTTATATAGATCTTCCATCAGAGGAGGAGGGAGTTGCTGGGTTTTTGGATCCTGCGTAATGCCTTTTAATCTATATGTTGTAACTAGTGCTCTGTCTAATATTGCAGACTGAGAAGCATCAAGCTGGCCCAGGACTAATTTTAAAAAGCCGGTTAAAGTTAATATCTTTCTGCCAAGCTCATTTTCACCTTCCTCAGCAATACTTGATAAATCAAACGGATTAATATTAACCGCTGAATTGGACGAGAAGTCGATATATTGCCCGCCAACAGCCTGACAAAGTTTTAAATATTCATGCTCAGGATCAATAATGATTACCTGGGTACCAAACATTAAATATCGCACGGCTTCGAGTTTAACCATATAAGATTTTCCGGCACCGGATTTTGCAAAAACAACTGAATTGGCATTTTCAAGGGAAAATCTGTCAAAAATAATTAATGAGCCGTTATGTTCGTTTATGCCGTAGATTATTCCTTCGTTTGAGGTCAGCTCGCTGGTGGTAAAAGGAAAGGTAGTTGCGAGGGAAGTTGTATCCATATTGTGATCCAGCTTTAAAATATCCAGATCTAAGGGTGCTGTTGAATTAAAACCTTCAACCATCTGAAGAGTTGTGGCTCTGGCAGTTATAGAAAGCGAGCCTAAAGTCGATTCAACCAGTTTTGAAATATTGCTTAATTCTTCCTTGTCTTTAGCGGGAACTGTGACATATAGAGCAAGTTTGAAAAATCTTTCAGCGCCTTTGACCAGTTGTTCCTGCAAAGATTTCGCGTCATCTAAGGCTACCTGTACGGCCGGATCTAGTGCCCGGCCGCGTTCCATATCTGTTTGAATTGTGGCCTCCATTTCGGCAATCTTTCTTTTTAAATCATCGAGGATATTTTTTGAGGTTGAAGGATAGATGAACATGGAGATATTGAGTGAGTGCTCAAAAGAAATTAACGGCTCTAGCCAGTTGGGCTCAACATATCTCGGATAACCTGAAACAAAAAATGAGCGGTAATAATGCTGGTCGATTCGAAGATATGAGAAGTCAATCTCAACCTCTTTAGGCGCAATTGCGTCTGGCAGGCTAAACTCCAGCGAATCCGGCGTTTTTGCCGGGCTTTGAGCTTCGTCTTTTGGTTTATCTTTTTTTCCGAAAGGCAGTTTCATGTTTGTTTGAATAACCCAATAAAGCCAATAACCCAATATACAAATGCCCAATAAAAATTAAGAGCATAGTTGGGAATTGGTTTAAGACGAAGTTGCAAGCTTTGCTTTAGATCATCAGATCGCAAGCTTTGCTTATTTGCTATATTTGGCATTGGTTTATTTGCTATATTTGGCATTGGTTTATTCCTGCTATGCAGGTAGTTCCTCCACAACAAAAGGCGAATTTCTCGTGTTATTAGAGGATGAATAAAGTGGTGGTTTTTGAGCTTGAGGTGGAGGGGCTGGAGCTGAAGTTGTAGCTTGAGCTTGCTGAGCGACTGCAGCTGGGGTTTGTTCGGCTGGGTTAATTGCGCTTGGTGGAGGAGGGACAGGGGCTGCAGCAGGTGCGATGGGAGGTTGGTGAGCAGGAGGTGGGCTTTGGAATTTTGAAGGAGCGTTTGCTGGTGTTGCGTTTGCCGGATTCCCCTGAACATCATTTAAACTGACTTTATCTTCGTCATTATAAATATCATAAAACAACTTAATCAGTTTTTCGTCATCGAGCTGGGTAGACTTTAGTCCGATTCGTCCGAGCTGTTTTAGAATATGATCTCTTCTTGGCTCCAGAATATTTTTAGCTTTAGGCAGGTTCTTCTGCGCATCTGTTGTTGAAACCGCACCAAGTTCGATCGGCGAGACCGCTAAAACCACATAGAATTGTTTATCAAGCACCTCGTTATCACGGATAATGGCTGCGACGAATGCCCGGTATCTTTGCATCATGAGCTGAAGCAGCGGCTGGGTTTGTTTTTTTTCTGCCTCCTTTAGCGTGTTTAAATAATGGGAAATATCCAGCTTTTTACTTCTAATTACAATTTGAATCGAAAAGGAAAGGGAGTTTAAAAATCCCGCGAATGAGCCAATTATTGCCAGCTGTTCGTTCTCGGAAAGCAAATCGAAATTAACAGCTGAAGTTTGAATGATCATAGCCATAGAGCCGTCCTTTTGGACAACCATATTATTTAATACTCGACTGACAGGTACAAAATCTTTTGTATTAGGCATAAATAGTTTGGAGTGAAGAGGAAAGAGAGAAGAAAATATAACTTGAGGTTTTTGGTTTTACCTCCGTACTCTTCACTCATTACTCTTCACTGTATCAGTTTCTTCGCCGCCATTAAAATCGGTGGTAAAATTTCGTTAGTGAGCTCAATACCAACCTTATCAAAGAGCAGGTCGTCTTTTTCGACTGTTATTGAGTACTCTCCATTGGGAAGAGGTGTGGCTGCAACGAACTGTCCAAGCTTATTACTTTTTAGCGCCCGCACTGGCAATCCCTGTTTATCATGAGCTACAACTATTGCTCCTGAAAGATAATTGCCAAGAGAATCGGTGACGATTCCGTTGATAACGTTAGGGAATGTAGTGAGTTTTAAAGTCGGAATACTTTTAGCTTTTGTAACAGGAACTACACTAACCGCAGGTTTTGGCGGTTCCTTTTGCAGTTCAGCCATCTTCTGAGCGGTTTCAGAAGCTTTCTGGTTTAGCTTCTGAAGTTGTGTCAAAAGATCTTCAAAGTTTTCGATATAAGATTTTGGGTCAACTCCTGGTTGGGCCGCTTGCTGTTTGATTTGAGCCAGGGAGCTTTCAATTTTAATAATTTCTTCCTGATTCTTCTGGGCTTCTTTAGCTAGTTCGACTGTTTTTTTCAGTTGCTGTTCTGTTGCTACTTCAGGCACCTCAGCTGGCGCTGGTGTCTGGGCTTGCGGCTGGGTTTGAAGCAGCGGCTCTGGTTTGGATACAGGATTGTTCGGGCGACTGATATTTAAATCAGGCAATGGTATGTTCGCTTCCATTTTTTGCTGGTCTGGCGGGGTAGCTGGTAGCGGGGTTTGTGGTTTCGGCGGTGCAGGTGAAGCTACCGGAACAGCTAACGGAGATTTTAGAGCAGGTGAAATAGGCGGGGTTGGTATGGGAGCTGGCTGAGGCTGAACCTGTGGTCTTGGTGCTGGTGCCTGAGCCGAAGGCCCTGATGTTGAAAGTGGGACAAAAGATGTTTGACCGGCTTTGAATTTGTCGATAAAATTTTGCTTCTTTCCGAGCGTTGGCGGGGGAGCAGATTTAGAAGCAGGTCCGGCTACGGGAGCCAAAGAAGAAGAAAGAGCAGAGGGTAATAGATTTGGATTTCCTAAAACCGCATGCTGTTTTATTTCTTCATATTTATAAGTTTTTAAGTAGTGGCTAAGTCTTTTGTTAAATAGTGGGTCTTCAGTGTTTAATATTTTTGAAGAAAACTTTAAAGAAGTAGGCTGGAAAATAGCCTTAAAAAATGCACCAACCCAATGATCCAGCGGTCGTTCCTGAATCGGCAAAAAAGCAAAAGCGACCCCTAAAAGAGAAGAGATAACGATGATTGGCCAGGCGATAATCGGCTGGACTGTTGAAAGAGTGGTAAAAATTAAGAAGGCAAAACCAACTCCACCGGCAAGATAAGCAAATTGTTTTAAAGTCATATCGCCCACGAGATGGAACTCGAAATTGGTGACGTTTTGAGGTATAGGATGGGCTTGAAATACAGGTTCCATAATTTTTAGTTGGCTAGCTTGTTTGTTTTAAGATTTTTAAGAATAGCCTGAAGCATTTTTGAGACTTCTTCTAGAAGTTCAAAGCTTTTTTGAAAACTGCTGCCTGGCGCAAACTTTAGCTCCCGGCTTAATATTAACTGGGACTCAAGTTCTAAAACCGACCCATATGCAAAAGAATAAAATTGCCGCCATTCTTTAGCAAAACCCCTTCCTGATCCTTCGGCGATGTTAGAAAGGATTGAAACAACAGCCGGTCTCATTTGAGAGATGAGCCCGAACTGTTCTTCTTTCGGAAACGATTTTGTTAAATAATATATCTCTTTTGCAAGCTGAAGCGATCTTTGCCAAACGATTAAATCCTTATATGATCTTATATTCGACATACTATAACTAGAATCTAGTGACTAGCAAACTAGTATCTAGTTAGCTAACTATCTTGCTTTTAAATCCTACGTCGTGAAAATTTTTGTGTCCAGAGCCTCAAAGTAGATCAGTTTAAATATTGACTCGTACATTTCTAAGATGTACGATATCAGAAGTTATGCTATTGGAAGAACCTCTGGAGTTTGAATGGGACGCGGGGAATATTGGTAAAAATAAAAAGCATGATATTGAGAACAGTGAAGCAGAGCAACCCTTTTTTGATAATAAGAAAAAAATATTTAAAGACAGTCTGCATTCTGGGGGAGAAGAAAGGTTTAGAATTGTTGGAGAAACAAACAGAGGAAGGTTATTGTTTATAGCTTTTACGAAGAGAAAAGGCAGGATCAGGATAATTTCTGCCAGAGATATAAATAAAAAGGAGGTGTATTTATATGAAGAAGCCGCTTAAATTACCAAAATTTAAAAATGAGGATGAAGAGAGGGAGTTTTGGGCAAAGATTGATTTGTCTGAATATTATGAACCTTCAGATTTGGAAAGCGTAAGTTTTCCTAATTTGAAGCCTACCTTCGAAAGGGTGAGTATGCGCGTACCGGCTCACCTGCTGAATAGGTTAAAGAGTAAGGCGAATGAATTAGATGTGCCGTATCAGTCTTTAATAAAGCAGGCGATTGATCATTGGCTTAAAACTGCATAAGAATTTTTAACTAAACCCTTAACGCTTCACGCTGTGATCTGTTTTGCTGTGAACCATGAACTAACAACGAGTGATCAAAGAGGGTCAGATAGAAAATTGGTTTAGTTGACCTTAGAAGGTTAGCGAGAGTAAAATTAATATATATGGCTGATGGTTCTGGAAACATAGATGCTGGTGTGAGAATGAGTAATGCCGATATGCGCCCTTACGGAGAAGGGGTGGTTCCGTCGCACATATCTCCTGCTCCTGGTATTGAGTCGGCACTCTCTCCTCGTGTCTTAATTTCCAATCGTGTAACTAATATGTTTAGGAGGTCTCCTGATGAAGCGTCCGAAGCCCCCCGTAAGCCGGAACCTATCCGGGCTTCGGAAAATTACCCGGAAAACGAACGGAAGCTAGTAGATCAGATGCTTGATAGATTGGGTCAACCCGCGGGTGAAATGGAGTTACCGGAGGTGGTAGACGCCATCGTCAGTAAGATGCCTAATCCCGAAAAAGCCGCCCGAAAAGCTGGAGAGAGCGATCTTCAATATTACGATAGGATTGGTAATTTTTTAGCCAGGGATATTGCGAATAAGATGACTAACGAGCAGTCTGCGCTGCCAATAAGCGGAGAGATTCTTTATGCGCTGGGAGGAGAGATGAGGGGGAGAATGATCGATGCTTTACCGCGGGAAAAATTAGACGAAGTAGTGGACGCTTATGTTGATTATGCAACGCTAAGAGACAAGGAATTGAGGCAGCATGAAGCAGGTAGTGATCAGGGTGAAATTCTGACAAACCCCGGAGATATGGATTATGCCCGTACCCAGACACCGGTAACTGACCCTGACGAGGGTAGAAGTCTCGCCGCAGATGCCGAGCCGGCAACCCCCGTAACTTCATCCGTTCCTGAAGCAGAGGCTGCAGAATCTTCGGATGCTGAACCAAGAGAGGTGGAGATGCGTATTATTGATAATAATCCGGGCGAAATGAATCAAAATGTTTCTCATATATTAGATCAAATAGCAGAAAACGGAATGGAAGGCGTCAGGTTTAAGATAGCGGCTTCGCCAAAAGATTTTATTGCTTTTCGTCGTTATCTCGAAGACGCACTCATTGATCCGGATTCCTTTATCATGAGCGACGTTGACGGAGAAACTGTATTTAGCGGGCAGCCTGAATTGGTTCCTTTTGATCTTACAAAAGATAATTCACCAGAGGATTTAAGAACAGGAATGGAGCAGAGGCTTAAATTGATCGGGCAAAAAGACGGAGCTTTAAGAGTAATGCTTTCTACTAAAGAAGAAGATGAGGAGGTAAGAGAGGGGAGGTTTGATCAATTAAGGGCTGTTGCAGTTTCTGTGGCAGGAGAAGCAAAAGTCGAAAAGTGGCTTGGTGATGACGACAAAGATTTTGCTGAGATGAATGGTAGAGCAACAGGAAAAGTTCGCGTGCCGGCAGGCACTGGTTTACCTCTGCAGGGCGCAAGCGCTGATACTCAGCTAGATAATCCTCAGCCGACTTTAGATGAATTAGCGCGACGACAAATAGAGGCTGTAGGCCGTGCTGTCGATGCAGGGAGTGAGGCTGCGGAGGCAAGCGTAGATCCTAATGTAGATAGGGTTAACGCCCGAAGAAATGAGCAGGAAGTTATGCGTACATTATCGGTAATTTCCGACGTTGCAACTTCAATAGCGGATGGTGATTTTTCCGAAAGGAAAGCGCGTCAGTTTATTGACGATGCCAGCAATCTGGCCGGAAAAGAGATAACAGGTATGGCATATGTACAACTTGATGAAGTCATCGCTAAAATAAGAAAAGTAATTCAACGTTCTTCAGGGCCCGTCAGGCTTATGATTGTTAATGCTTTTACGGAAAAAATGAAAACCGATATAAATGCCGGAAAGAATGATAAAGCTTTGGAAACTGCTAAGGCGATTAGTCTTTTAGATCTTGATACTCCAGCGGATAATGGTGAAGCTTTGCTTGAGGGTTTTGATGAAGAAACAACAGAAAGCTTAATAGATTCTTTGGAAGGAGTGTAATTATGGCTGAAGCACCGCTAAGTATTTTAAGAGGAATTGATGAAAGGGCTAATGCCGCTTATGGAAGAGGGGGTGGAGCGCCAACGCCTGCCAGTCCTGATTTAACTGCCGGAGCTCCTGCAAGCCCGAGTGGTCCTAAAGAAAAAAATATTTTCGGAAAAACGTGGGAGAAAACTAAAGAGGGCGGGGGTTGGTTAGTAGATGCACTCTGGAAAAAAGAAGATGTCAGAGCGAGTCTTCTAACCGGAACAACGCTCTCACTGATTAGAGCTGGACTTAATTGGGGAACAGGAGGAATGGGGCTAGGTTTAAGTATTGGATTTGGTGCAGTTGGAGGAGGGATAAAAGCCGCGCAATCGGAAATTTACAGGCAGGCTACGGATAGAAAAGCGCAGCTTGAGGAAAAGGTGAGGTTAGCGCCCGTAACTGTTACAAAGGAAGATTCAGACAGATTAGATGAATTACGAGAAGCAAAGATATGGAGTATCAAGGCAAAATTCCGTGCCGCTGAAGATAAAAAACAGATTGCAAAAGCTGCATTCAGAGGTCTTTGGTGGGGAGCTGTTGGAGCGGCTATCGGAGTGGAGTTAAGTAAGTTCGATTTGGCAGGGCTTCTAAACGAACATAGAGATGCGCTTCTGCAAAGGCATGATGGTGCTAAGTTTGGCTTTTTGGCCGGAGGGTTGGCCGGTTCTACAGAAAGACTTGTTAAAGCAGTAAGACTGAAAAGCGGAGAGAAGTTTTCCTTTAAAAAGATGGGCGCTATTGTCGTAGGAAGTGCAGTGGCAGGTGCTCTATTGGGTGAAGGGATAGAGCAGGTAGTCAAGTCCGTAGGCATAAAATTCCCCGGAACTGAAACACCCTCAGTCAAACCTGCAGATCAGCCTGTTGGGGTGACAGGATCCGGAGAAGCGGCAAAACCTGCAGTAGCTGCTCCTGCTGAAAAGCTTGGAGTTGTTGCACCTGCCGGCGGTGAGCAAGCTGCGGTTCCGGGTGCCGGACAAGTAGATTCTCCTCCCGGATCTATGGCTGAGGTAATGCGTCCTGAAGCTAAGACCATGGTTAGTCCGGATGCAGATTTAGGTGCAAAAACTGAGGACCTAACGAAATTAAGAGATACGGAAGTGCATGCGTTAACCGAGTATCGGGGGGCACAGGATTATGCAAAGGAATTATGGGGAGTGCTTAACGATCCTAATAATACTGAAAAATTAAATCCCTTCGATAATAATTTGCCACCAGTTACAGAAGAGGGGGTTAAGGCAGCTGTTTATGATGCCAATATAAAACTATATGAACTTGATCAATCGGGTAGCCGGCTCGTTGATCATGCTTGGGAGATAAAAACTCCGGGGAATATGGATAGTTTAAATGCTACAGCGCAAAAAGAATTTGGAGAATATCAGGGGGCTCAGGCCTACGCCGATTCATTAAAACCTGGCGATGTCGGAGCTAACGGAAATGTAATTAGTATTGAGGATGTTAGAGCTGCTCATGAAGAGGCCAAAAATCAATTTGAACAGGCACAAAGCGCAATCAGGAATTCTGAATTAATTCAAAACTCAGATTCCAGACGTTGGGTTCCTCAGCTTCCGGAGGAGGTCAGGGGATTGCCAAATTTCTTTGATCAGGAAATAAGCGTTAAGCCCGGTTCGTCCTTTTGGGATTCATGGGACATAAAGCACGGCTATTTTGCGAGTGATTTAGAAGATGGCTGGATCAATCCGGCAAACGGTGTAACTCAGGAAGATGTGGTCAAAGGAATGATTAAGCAATTTGCTGAAGAAAACGGGCACCCCTTAGATAAAATTCCGGCCGGAACTATAAAACTAAGCGATTTGGATTTAACAGACGAGCAAAAAGCTGCGATCAGAAAAGCGCTCGCTACAAATAGCGTCAGTAATTATCAGGATCAGGGAGTTAAAGCTTTTCGGACAGCGCTTAAAAGAGCAGCCTAAGCTTGTATAGATTTTAAAAGCAGGGTAATATTAAATTATGGATGCTCAAACAGATAAATTTTTAAATGATTTTGCAGACAAAGCCTTAAACGGGCCGGGGTTTATTGCCTATGCCCCAAAGGAAAAAGAGGAATTTAAGCTAAAACTCCTAGAATATTTTAATGAATTAATTTTCGATACTATGATCAGGAATTTAAATGATGCGCAACTTGAGGAACTAAATGCAATTGAAAATCTGGACAGCGAAGTGGCTCAGGAAAAAATTGCACTAATAAGCGCTTCAATCCCTGATTTCATTTTTATTTTGCAGGATAGGCTGGAAAAAGTATCGCAAGAAATTGCCATATCAGGTAAAATTCCTCAGGAACAAGCTCTCCCACCTCAAGTTTAAAGTTTTTATCATTCTTATATCTTTCCCAAGGTTGATCTAAAGAGTAGAATAAATTATATGTCCGGAGAATTAGGACCAGGCGGTCTGCCAACCTCAAAACCTACAGAGAATCCAATTACGCCTGTTGAGGGTCTGAGAACTCTTCCGTCAGCTGTTCTACTACCTGACCGTGCTCCGACTTTAGAATCTGCAATTCAACATATTTCCAGTCCAGTTTCCAGTCCGACTGAACCTTCCCCGGAAAAAGCAGCTCAAATAAGTGAAACCCGAACCCCAATAAAAGAGATGTTGGCATCAGGTGTTATTCCTGAAGTAAGGGGTGGAGCAACGGGCATGGATCCTGAGAAGTATGGAGAGAAGCTGGCTGAGACGAGTCAGGCTATTTTAAATATGTTGCAGCACCAGGATTTTAGTAATCCGGATGTGAGACGTGCGTATGATGCTGAAACGTTGGAGTTTGCCGAAGAATACCAGAGATTAAATCCTCTACCTCCACCTGAAGCACCACCGGTCATAGCACCTGAGCCAGCTCCTGAAGAACCTGAGGAAATAGATTTTCTGGGTGATTTGTTATCTGGAGCTGATACCGGTAAACATGGTGAACCTCACGGAGCTCATGAAGCTCATGAATCTCATGGAGCTCACCATGAAAGCGATGAAGAGCCTAATGATTTTAAACGGATAGAAAAAGAGCTTCATCATATAGGAACGGAACGTGTAGAAACGACTGATGCGGCCCGACGGCGAACGATTGAGCAAATAAGGTTGGAGTTGGATATGGAAAAGCTGGAAGCTAAAAAAGCTGAGCTTTTGAAAGGAAGAACGGAAGATAAATTAAAAAAAGACGAAAAAGAAGAACTAGAAAAAATTAATCAGGGGATCAATCAAGTTAAAACCGGCAAGGACAGTGATGGGAATGAAGTTGGAGGAAGCCTTGATGAGCTGGAAGCAGAATTTGGCTCGATTCTTGATCGTTTCAGAAATCAGGCAGCGGAGACAGAAAGAGGAAAAATAGCGGGCATGCAAAAGAGATGGGCGAAAAAAAAGGAAGAGGCTGCAGAAGCGAAGGATCCTACATTTGACTTAGAGTCGATCCCTGATCTTGATGAGGCTGACTTTAAAGCTAAATATGAAGCACCGCAGTATATTCCTGACGGACAGATAGTATTTACTGATGAGGAAAATACAGCTATTGGTCGTCTTGAGACTAGAGCCGTGGAGTTGGCTGAAGAGAAAGGAGAAACTATCGAGTTCTTAGCTTCTCCCGAAAGAGGTATTGAAATTGCCAAGGTTATTATGCATTGGGAAGGAATGCGAAAGGCGGGTTTGTATAAGGAGATAAACTGGGAGGAGTTAGATGAAGCATATGAGGATGAGATTATTTTTGTTGAAGCCGCAAGATTAATATCAAAGAGAGAGAGAGTCCTTTCGAGAAGCGCCCCTCCGAAAGAATTTGAGATTCGGGATGTTGATGTAAAAGAGCTTGATAAGGTGCCGCCTCTTGAGACGCTTTACAAGCAGTTTTATTCCGGCGAGCCCCTTAGCCCGGAATTTTATAAAGATTTGGATGTTTATTTTGGGGAAGCAAAAGCCGCAGGAATGTTGCGTGATATGGAGCAAAGACTCACAACGGCTTACGGGCAGGTTGCTCAGGGTTTAGATGAGGGATTATCGGTAACTGAAATTTTATCCGCTGGTTCCCAACAAGCACAACCAATACAGACAATATTGGAACCTACAAGAGCTACGGCTGCCGAATTTTTTGATATCAGACAAGATCGTGACAGTAACTTAAGCAGGCTTGTTGTTGGATTAGATGATGATAAGCGACTACGTGGGGTGTGGGATCTTTATCTTGATATAGCAATCAGAAGACTTAAAGAGGGTGCTCATATGGGCGATATAGATTATGCGGGAGACATGCATCGTAATTTTGAAAAAAATGAATTTAAACCTGATCCAAATCTAACTGAAACCCAGGAAAGGTACTGGAGACCTTCGGCAGGAGGATGGTCGATCGATGTTACTGCGCGAACCCCTGCCCAATACGATATTGCAGCTGATACATATATCACTGATGTGCAGGCACGTACATCGGATCCCTCAGAGGCATTTCAGGAAGGCACGCAATTTATTCAGCAGATTACCAGATCCACAGGACATCACACCCCGGAGTTTATTAAGGGACTTCGGGAAGCAAAAGGTGGTGCCGAGGATAAAACAAACGAACAATTGGTTCAGGAGTTTTTAAAAGATTTAGCCACAAGAATACAGGCAAGGTTGGGTGTCAGGAGTGCTGATCACTCGAATGAACTTTATCACGGGGGTCAGTATAAACAGTCAATGGATTATATGGCCAAAGACGGAGAGGGTCCGAAGAGGTGGTTAGCGCTGATGCAGATTCCATATGTTGCTGAGGCTGTATGGAAACTTGAAAACGATCCGAGATTTGAAATGATTTATGCCATGTACGGTTCGCATGGACAATTGGCTTCAGACACCGTAGCTCAACGAGGAAATGGAGTTGGGCTGCATAATCAGGTAATTAGTGTTCTGACTGAAGAGGTTATGGGTACCCGAATTGTGAATGAAGCGTATAGGCAGGATGTAGCAAACGATATGTCTGAAGCGCAGTTTGCGAAGATGTTTGACGGGCTTTACGAATACGGAAAAATAAAGGTTGGTGGTTTTCAGGGGGATGCCAATATCAATGTCTATAAAAAATATGGTGACTTAGAGCCGGATCAACTAAGAGGAATACCGAAAGCTGACAGAGAGGCGTATAAGCTGGGTAGAGTTCAATACCTACTACAACCTGTAAATAGCCCCGGTGGCGGTGGAGGCCTTACTCATCATCAATTATCAAAAGAGGATAAAGCAGTATTAGCAAAGGCTGAAGCTCAGGTAGAAAAAGCTGTTGAAATCGCTTTGGAAATTGCCGGAGCAATGGGTGAAAAATCCAAGAGAGGTGGAGGAGTTGTAAAAGTGGGTAAGGAAATAAGTAATCCAAGAGACGGCGAACCAAAACACTATGATTTTGTAGCAATTCATCAGGGTGAGAAATTTGTTCAGATGGCCGAGTCGACTACAGAAATAAAGTATGCCGATGATGCGGAATTTTGGAGAAAGGGAATTCCCGACAGGATGAAAGATGATCCAATAGGGAAGAAGATAATAGATTCTAATAGGAAAAAAGCAATTGAAACGAAGAAAGGAGTTCCTGATTTAGAGAATTTCAAAGCAAGATACAGGGCTGCGATGGTGGCGATTGCTCGCGACAAAGCGCTTGAGGAGTTTGCCGGTGTGGAGTGGATCTTGGGTAGGGATGGTAAACCGGATCACGTAATTACACCCGAAGAGAAGAAGATTATGAGTGCGAATCCGAGGGATCTTAGTCCGGAACAAAGAATGAAATTATACGGAGATGATGAAAAGAAAATATTCGCACTTAATGCAGTCAGGATAGGCGGAAAGGGATTTGAGTCAAAGCTATACGAATATGAGTACCAGGGCAACAGGCTCATTCAGAAAGACGTGGTAAGGGTAAACAGGCCTCTGGATGTGTTTGACTTTGAAACAGGCGAAACAAGATCAGGATTTAAAGGGACATTGCTGGGTTATGACGAGAATGGTGTAAAAGTTACACTGAATTATGGTGCTGATGGTGTGCTGATGCTCGGGGATGTGTGGGATAAAGATGGTAGGGCTAAGTTGTATGACAGTCCTCCTGCTAGCCCTGGCTCCAAGGATCACCGCCAAAGAGTAAACTTCCATTTTAGTAAAGACAGCAGAGTTATTGAAAAAGAAATTACGGTTATTAATGCTGATACAGGAAATCGGGAGAAAAGAATTACTCTGGTTCAGCAGGCTGAAGCAGATTTCGCTTTGGCCAATAACCACCTCTTAGGTGATTGGACATCCCATACTTACTGGGGTTATCAGGAGGAGGATCGTCATATGATCCTTGCGCCTCAAAGCTTTGCGGAAGCAAGACAAATCCGGGATGGAACATTACGTCCTGAGGATGCGAGTATCTGGGGTCGTCAGTTATTGCTCCTTGATCCGACCCTGCTCCGTGTAATGAGATTCGCAGCCCCTGGTTCAAAGCAGGAAGATCATGAAAGAAAGCTGGCAATGGCTGCCGTTGAACACAAATACCAAAGCCATTGGAGAATTTCAAGAGAACTCCACCGTGCATTCTTCCCAACGCTTGCCACACCGGTAAGATTTAACGGACTTTATTACGGTTTGCAGGATTTTGGAGGATTCAGAAAAATGCTTGAATCCGCAAGAGCGCAAATCGGAGAGGATGAGGAGAGATTTTCAAGAAGAGGAAAAAGACTTACTCCTGATTTACATATTCCTTACGCCTCAGCTGCTGAGATGTGGGGTGTAGGTTCTCAGGGCGTTATGGGAGTAATGAGGTTATTGAATGCACCCCTTTATAAAGCTGTCGGGACGATGGCACTTGATAAGTTTGCCAATCAGGCCGAGGTAGCGGATAAGTTAAGATCGGCTCTGGTTGAGGGAAGGGATGGCAACGGAGGTTATCAGGAGTCGTTATTGCTTAAGCTGACCAATAATTCAGATAAGGTTTCGGCGGAGCACAGAGGCGATATACCTGGATTTACAGAAGAGCAACTAAAAGCGCTACAAGAGGAGCTTCTAAGAACGGGAATAAAGCAGCACTTAAAAAGACGTAGTTGGATGCGGGCAAAATCGGGCATTTCTTATGGTGAGATTGTAAATCAAAATAAATTTGCTTATACGCTGATAGAATCCCTTGGAAGATATGATAAGTATTTGAAGCTATTTCCTCTGATGGAAACATCAATCAGGAATGCTCCCGGAGCTTTTTGGTTTGCTCAGGATGAAAAAAGCGCTGTGGATATATTTATTGAACCACCAAGCTCCGCATTTTACGATGGTCTCCAAACACAGCTGAGTACCGTGCCTTCCCGAAGTCTGAGTAGTAATTGGAATAAGACACAGTTTATGGCTTATAGCAACGAAGCCCGAAAGATACAGCGTGAAATAGAGAGGGAATTCACACTAAGATTAAATCTTGCTGATATTGATGATGCAGGTTCTCCTTTTACCGGTTCGGGGAGACATAGCGCCAAAATATTCCACGATACCTTTGGAGGGTTATTGGTGGATCAGGGTCCGAGAGGGGGAGGACAGCTCTATAAGGGAGAGAGGTTCTTCTATGCAAGAATTTATGACAGATGGATGGAATATGATGAAAATGGTGAAGCTGTATTTAGTAAAACCGAGAATATGTGGGACTTTATATTCGGTAAGTTAGTTCCAACATAAAGGCCTACATAAGGCGAATTTATGACAGATGGATGGAATATGATGAAAATGGTCAGCCTGTATTTAGCAAAAGTGATAACATGTGGAATTCTGTATTAAGCAAACTGCTTCCGATATAGAGTAACTTCCTGAGTTTCAGAATAAAAAGATTTATTTTAAACGCCTGATGGATCTTTAGCTGCCTCTGGCTCGCTCGGTTTGCCGTCAGTTTTCTTTGGAGGTGGATTTTCTGGTTTCCATCTTTGTGGCTGAATGCCTCTAAATGAGGATTTCGCCCATGCTTCGTTAAATTTGCTTGCCTGGCCTTGTCTAGGATTTGCCCGATACAGTTCATCTGATGTGCTATTCTCATCTGGTCTTCTGAAGAAGTATCTAAGCTTACCATCAGTACCTCTACCAACTTGCATGATATGTCCGGGATCATTTGTCAGTCTGCCAGTCTGGTTAGCAAAACCGCTTACGCCGCTTTGCACCTGACCCTGATATTTTTGCCCCTGTCCGATTGCGCCACCGACAGCACCGGCCAGTAAGGCACCTGCTTGTGATTGTTTGCCTACCGATTTACATATCATGTCGGGTATTGAAGGAGTTGCGAGGAGCGCCCCAAAGGCAATAAGCAAATTTAGAAATCCTAAATCAAATCCTCCAAGCAGGGGAAAAGTGGCAGTGCCTGTGATAGATGATGCACCTGCTCCTATTTGAAAGAGAGGTTCAGCGCCGTTGCTCGTCTGGCCTTTAAGTATAAAAGCGACAAAATAGAAAACTGCGAATACTGCCGGAAAGGCTAGAACATTGCAAAGCATGTTTTGAGCCCAATCCGTCATCATTTTTTGTCTGCCGGGGATTGAGGCTGCCAGAAAGAAGAAAGGTGAAGCAATAGTTAAAAAGATAATATTTAAAAAATTGCCGATTAATTTAAACAAAAGTTTAAACATTGTATAAATTAAAGCCAGCATGGCAGCGAACGATAACACCATTGCAACCATCACCTGTGTACCGCTTGGATTCACAGGAGTGGCAGGTATTAAGGAAATGATAGTGGGAATTACAGCACCCCAAGCTTGTCCTTTTCCTCCCCAGAGCGAACCAAAAGGCAGGATAAACTGAACGGCCACCATGTTGGCGAAGATACCTATGGCTTCCTCCGGATCCAGTCCAAATTTGAAAGCGTCTAAGCCACCAATAAGTGGGAATTCACCACGATTAGGATCATCGAGATAAGGCCAGATTGTTCTCAGAGCCCCCACAATCTTATCCATTCCTAAAATTCCGGTATATCTGCTGAAAATAGTTAACACATTCGCTTCCTGTGTTGTAGGAGCAGTTCCTAGTATGCCGGGTTTGCTATTTTCATTAAGCGGCAGTTGAGTGGGAGTTGTGATTGATGGGTCGGCTAAGGCAAAATAATAACCAACTACATTAGTGCCAACGAAAGCCATATCTGAGATTAGTGAAGCTAAAAAGTAGCTGAAGGTGATCATGACAAGGCCGATCACAAGTCCAGGCAGAGCCATTTGAATGGTGACAACTGTTTGTGGATTTAATTTTTGACGAAACATGACCATAAATCCAACAAGCACAAACACTAAAATCATTACCATATAAGCAATATTTCGGCTAACTTCCCAAAGGCTGAAAATAGGCGATAAAACTCCGCTTCCTGAGCCTGCAACCTGAGCATTTGCAGATTTAACCCCAATTTGCTCGCCAAAGTTAGCAATAAATTCTGTGCTGCTGACCGGTTGGGTATCGAGTAATACGCCAACCATTGACATAGACATGCCTAAGAGTCCGTTATTCGTATCAGTGTTTGAGAGTACTGGGACAGATTGAATCATTCCTTGTGCATCACGGATCTGTTTGTATTCTAAACAGGGAGCCAGAGGAGATCGGCCGGCTAAAACACAGGACATTGCGTGAGAGAAGTTATAAATAGCCATGCTGGCATAGTGGGGGGATTGATCGGCATAGTAAGGAGTAGGGAGTGAAGAGTGAGTAGTAAAGTCCAAACTGCCCGAAACTGTAGCCTCGTCACTCTTTTCTCTTTCCTGAATTGATGTTTGAGCAAAAGCCGGCCTTATTAAAAGAAGAGACAGTAAAGCGAAAATTAAAAGAAAGACTGATTTTAAGAATAGAGTTGAGCAGAGCCTATTGACCATATAGATTTGGCTAACTTAAAGATTAGTACAATTGGGGGGAAGTTTCAACAGAGGTTTTAAGCGCAAATACCTCTGTTTAGACACAGTAGGGAGGGAATCCGAGACAGAATTCAGATACATTAAAGCCTGCGATCTCGCCAATTAAGCGAAGGGAAATATAGGCCAGTACCAAAAAGAAAATACCCATAAAAGCCCAGGTAACAGAACTCCATGCTTCAGCCAGTGCTTTGGGTTCTCCGCCGGAAACGATAAAAAGCTTAATCGCGCTCCAAACAAGCCAAACTGTTAATGCCAAAAAGGCCACTGAAACCGATAGATTAATAAGCCGGGTTATAACTTCCCGAACCTGAACTATTCCCGATGCTGGACAGGAGTCGTCTGTGCATTGGGCAAAAACAGGACTATTAAAAACAAAAACAGAGAGAAGAACCAGAGAGAGTGTCAGGGTTTTGAGCATATTTTAACAATAAACGATTGTTTAGTTAGATGCAATAAAAATATTAGACAGCTTAGGATTCAGGTGTAGGGAAGGCGATAGGCTCGTCGCCTAATCTTGGGATAATAGGTAAGTTGAGTAAGTTGATACCAACGATTTGTCCGAACAAAACTGTGATGAAGAAGGCTAAAGCTAAGATCGCAAGACCAATTAAAGCATTTACGATTGTGCCTCGTGCTTTACCGATAGCATCTTTATCTCCGCCTGAAGTGATCCATTTAAAAGCGCCAATAACTAAATAAATTAAAACAGTGAGTGCAGCAGCAATAAAAACGATTTGTAAAGCATTGGAGATTAATTCACCGGTAGTAGTTGTTCCGGGATTAACACCAGGAAAAGTTTTAGGATCGATTTTTGTTTCTCTTGGTTGAGCAAATACAGAAGCTGTAGTTAGAAGGTAACCGGCCGATGCGATTAAGGCAGAAACTTTTTTCATCTTTAATAATCGTAGTACTCCGGAAGATATTCTGTCAAGAGGTAGTTTATTTATGCTAATTTATCTAGTTAAGGAGCCTGGTTAAGTTTTGGTAGTGGTCCCTGGTTTAATATGTTGTTGATACCAAGTATCTCTCCGACAAGCGAGATGATAAATAGAGATAGAGCCATCACAGTAAGTCCGATTATCGCAGTGACTATTTTTTTTCTGGCACCGGCAAGTTTTTCTTTATCTCCTCCTGAGGTAATCCAGTCGAGAGAACCCCAGACAATAAAAACTAATCCTCCGAGAATCCCGACAATAAACATAATTTGCAAAACATTGGCAATAACGCTGCCAAGAGAGGTTTCAAAAGGAACGCCGGCTGGGACTTTGCTTTTTGGTAAACCAATATTTTGGGCAAAAGCGGATATGGGATAGATGAAATAGAGGGAAATTAAAAATAATACTTTTTTCATTGTTAAACAAATAAAGTGATACCGGTAATATATTCAATAAGTTGCATAATGAAGAAGGAAAGAGAGAGCAGAAAGATACCGATAATGGCCCAGGTAATTCTGGCACGGGCTTTTGCAACAGCTTCTTTATCTCCTCCGGATAAAATCATAGCGACGGCTCCCCAGA
>JAKFWZ010000019.1 GCA_021731695.1 Candidatus Daviesbacteria bacterium
TTTTGTTTCTTTTAAATGCTCTATAGATTTAAGTCTAGTGAAAGCTCTGAATTCAAATATTTCTTTTGTCATGCTAATTTTCTTAAAAACTTCTTTTAATTCTTTTGCACCATATTCAACACTTCTTTCAATTTTAAGTTTAGGAAAAGTTGTTTTAAGTTTTTCAAAAGAAACTTTGTATGAGCGATTATCTCCATCAGATTTTCCAAAAGAAACTTTACATCCCGGAAAAACTTTTCCGATGATATTTGCTACATCTTTAATTTGATAATTTCCTTCTGTTGAACCAATATTAAATATCTGACCCTGAACTATTACTTTAGGCGCTTCAACAACTGCGAGAAAAGCATCACAAACATCCAGAACATGCACTAAAGGTCTCCATGGAGTTCCATCGGATGCGAGTCTGATTTCATTTTCGGTCCAGGCAATTCCTGATAAATTATTAACAACTAAATCGAATCTCATTCTTGGAGAAACCCCGAAAACTGTTGCGTTTCTCATAAAGACAACTGTAAAGAATGGATCTGCTAATTTTTTCAAATCATTCTCAACTAAATATTTACATTTTGCATAAGCTGTCTGAGGAAAAACTTCGCTATTTTCATCAACTAATCCTTTTTTTGCAATTCCATAAATCGAACAAGAAGATGAATAAACGAATCTTTTTATTCCGGCTTTCTTAGCAAGTTTTGCTAATCTGACTATTGCAGTATGATTAATATCATAAGTATTTTTTGGATCCTGATTTCCTAAAGGATCATTTGATAAATCAGCTAAAGAAACTAATACATCATATCCTTTCAAATCATGCGCTGTTATATTTCTAGTATCTTTGGTGATAACTTTTGGAGAAAATTTAACTCCATTATAAAACCAACCTTCGCGATAAAATCCCGTATCAATTCCAGTCACGTCATGACCATTGCTCATAAAAACCTGAGCCATTTGTGTTCCGATATATCCGTCAATTCCTGTGATTAAAATTTTCATAAATTAATTCCAAACCTTCCATGGTGCTTTTCCGGCATTCCATAATTTTTCTAAAACTGTTTTATCTCTTAGCGTATCCATTGGGTGCCAAAATCCTTCATGGCGAAATGCAAACAATTGATTGTCTTTTGCTAAATTTTGCATTGGTTCTTGTTCCCAAGTCGTTGAATCTCCTTCTATATAATCAAAAACTCCAGGTTCCAAAACAAAATATCCTCCGTTAACCCAACCAGTATCAGCAGTATCTTTTTCTCTAAATCCTCCAACTTTTTTTTGATTAGTTTTTAAATTAAAAACTCCAAATCTTCCTGAAGGCTGAACAGCTGTAACCGATGCTAAACCTTTATGTTCTTTGTGAAATTTAATAAGTTCTGTAATATTTACATCTGAAACACCGTCTCCATAAGTCAAAAGGAACGTTTCATCGCCTAGATAATCACGAGCGTGTTTAATTCGTCCACCTGTTAATGTATCTTCACCAGTCTCGAGTAACGTAACTCTCCAATCCTCAGCTCCGTTTTTATGAATTTCCATTTTATGACTCGCAACATCGAACGTGACATCTGAGCGATACATTGAGTAATTTGCAAAAAAGTCTTTAATTACATGAGATTTATAACCACAAAGGATAATAAACTCATTTATTCCATGGGCCGAGAAGATCTTCATAATATGCCAAAGTATTGGTTTTGAACCAATTTCTACCATAGGTTTCGGCCTTACGCCCGACTCCTCTGATATTCTGGTTCCTAAACCGCCTGCTAAAATAACTGCTTTCATATTATAATTAACTTATAGTATAGTTTATTGAGCATAAATTAGCAACCTCTAGCTTCGTGTATGCTCTCCGAAATCCATTAGGATTACGCCTAATTTTTTAGTGGTTAAAGCCAGCTTCCATTTAAAATTCGTGCCTAAGTTTATTTTTTCAGGCTTATTTATTATAAATTTGAAATATAATGTTTCTATAGGATATTTTATGAATACTTTTACTGCTGATTTTATATAGGAAAAAACAGGGACTTTTTGATGGATTTTATACAAAGTAGAGAACTGTTTTTTAACCAAATCTCGAGAAGCAGTCGCTCTACTTTCCTGATTTTTAAAATCTCTAATTGTTTCGGGAAGCCTATATGCAACTTCTGCTTTTTTCGTAAACTTATAAATTCTCCCTTGTTTTAAATTTTCGTAGTAAAGAAAAATATCAACATTTCCAACTGGAAAATTAGTCAATTTTAAACTTTTTGCCAAATCTTTTCTGAGTGCCAAAACTTTCCCATCACATGTTAGGTGAGACTCGCCTTTCTTAAACTCATATCTTAAAGGTTCAAATATTAAATAGCTTGTGTAAATACACTTACCTATAAAAGTTTTTGGCGGAAGAGCTTTTATATTTCCACCAACAAGCCCAACTTTGGCATTTTTGATAAAAGGTTTAATTAGCTCCTCTATTACTTTATTTGAATTAATTATAATATCATCGTTTAAGCCAATAATAATTTCACTTTTACTTTTCTTAATTAATTGCTGTAATGCATAAGCATATCCGTGATTTTTTCTGCTTTGAAAAACATAAATTTTGTTTGATTTAACAGATCTGGCATTTTTTACTGTTAAGTCTTTTGAGCCATCTGAATAAACTAATATTTTTTCTATTTTTGCTCGCTTAGTTTTTTGCCCTAGAAGAGATCTCAAAAGAGGAACAATATTCTGTTCTGATTGAAAAGCTGGAATTCCGATTGTAACTGTAGTCTTCTTCATTTTATAACTCCGATAAATACCTTTTTAACGCATTGCCTATTGAAAGTGGGGTAAATTGATTACTGAAAACTCTATATCCATTTCTAGATACTTTTTTATTTTTCTGAGGATTATTTTTTAAACTAAGAATAGTTCTTGCAATACTTTCTGGATTAGCTGCCTTAGCTAAAATTACATTTTTATTATTAATTAACATACTTTCAATAGCTGGCGAATAAGCTGTTATGACAGTCTTACCTAATGCCAAACCTTGATATACTTTATTCGGAACAACTCTTTGGACTACCGGGTGATTTGCTAAAAATCCAATGAATACATCAGCAGTTTTTAATGTGTTAAAAGCATCAACTTCTGTCATATCGGGATAGAAAAGAGCATTTTTTACTTTAAGTGTTATCGCTAAGGAGCGATCTTTATCATATGTATTGCCTTTACCTACAAAAATGAATCGTATTTTTTTCTCTTTTTCAAGTTGTTTTGCTGCTTTTATTAAATGCTCAACTCCGTGTATCGGACTAAATAAACCATAATAAACAACGTTGAAGTATCCATCATCTTTTAGCTTTGGTGCAAATGGATAGATTTCATCATCTGCTCCAATAGGCAAAATTTTAATCTTGCCCTCATTTAAATTAAATTGATTTACTAGGTGATCCTTTTGAAATGGAGTATCAGCTAAAACCAGATCACATGCGTGGTAAATTATTGTTTCGCCAAATTTAATAATTTTTCCAAATAAAGATTTTCTACTAACTATCCCTTGTTCTTCGATTAAGCCTGTCGAAATAACTATCAAAGGATTAAAAACTAGTTTTTTTCTGAATATTTTTGCAACAACATACGCTGGCAACACATCTATATGTCCTGGATAACCTACATAAATCACGTCTGATTTTTTTATACCCTCAATATTTTTAAAAACTTCTATGACAATTTTGTACTTCCTTAAGACTCTCATTATTAAATGGAAGAAAGTAGCATCTTTAGGACTATCTAGACGAGTTACCGGTGTATGCGCATTCACAATAACAATATCGACATTATTTTTAAGCAAGCCATTATTAATGATTCGATTGGATGTAAAATTTCGATCGTAACTACCAAAGAAACAAACTGTGAGATTCTTTTTAGTCAGATTATTGCTTACTTTTTTCATATAATTACCTCCTTTGAAGATGCAGTAATTTCCCACATTCCTTTTACGGTATTTTTTCTTTTTCTCATATTAACTCCTTAAAATTTTAGAACTTGTTGATATAGACCATGTACTTGTTATTCTTTTAGTAATTTTTGACTTCAGTTTCAAAAAAATTGCAATCAGAAAATACACGATAATAAGAGGGTTAATAAATAAGTATCTACCGAGTTCTGATAGTAAGATAGAGGTTGTTAAAAAATTCTCTTTCCTAAATTTTTCTGAACCAAACTTTTTCTCTAAATCTATAATACTTTTATAAAATCTTAAGCTTTGCTTTTCATGGTCACTAAAATTCTCAGGTAGTTTGTAATAAACTTGAGTACCTCTTGCGAAGCGATATTTATATCCGTTGGAAACTGCATACATGTAGGAATATGCGTCTTCTGCAACACTATTTTTGAAATCTATTTTTTTGTATAAATTCTTAGAGAATGCTCTGGCACGACCATGGCAAGTATATAAGTTATTACCATTTTTATAGTTTTCAAAGATATGTTTTTTAAATTTCATGCTTATCGCTAAAATTTTCCCTATGAATGTTATTGGTTTGATTTCTTCTACGCCAACGGAAGTTAAATCCGCACGATTATTAATTATCGGATTTATAATTTTTTCAATAAATTTTTTATCTCTAAGCAAAATATCTGCATCTAATAAAACTAATATGTCTGAGTTTATTTTTTCCATTATCTGGCTCTGTCTCAAAGCTTTTCCTGCTCTTTTTCTATTATTCAGAAGGATAATTTTTTTGCTCTTTATTTTTTTAATTTGAGCGATTGTTGAATCTGTACTTCCATCAGACGAAACAACTACATTTTTTAACACAAAATTATTAGCTTTCTGAGCTAAAACTTCTTTGATTAAAAAACCGATATTAGCCTCTTCATTGAAGGCTGGGATTCCGACTGTTACTGTTGTATTAGTTTTCATAAAGTTGTTAATAGTAATAAACTCGATAGAATGGTTCTTTTTGTACTTACGGCTATATCCCAAACAGAGTTTAACTTCTTTTCTCTTTTTAGGGCCAAAAGCCTGCAATACTGATTCAAAAACAGAATAAACAAAGCCATGTGAGGTTTTTTAAGGAAACTAAATGCTAAATGTTTAAGCAGAATTTTTCTGGGAATGTAGGTCTCTTTATTAACTAATTCAGCCTTAAAATGCTTTCTCATTCTTATTGCAGCTGATTCAAATCGGGTATTTTGTCGCAGATGATCTTTCAAATTAGTCGGTGATCTAAAATATACAACAGCATTTTTGACAAACTTATATTTATATCCCTCAGTCAGGCAGCATAAGTATGTATATAAATCATTCGCTATCATATCAGCCGGAACACTGATCTTTTTAACTAACTCTTTTTTGTATGCTAAAATTCTCCCATCAACTGAAAATTTATTGTTTCCTCCTCGAACTTCACTTCTAAACTTAGAATAGGATTCAAAGCTTAAATTAATGCAACTTTCAATAAATGTTTGCCCGGAAACGGGCACTGGATTACCTCCACACATACCCACTTTTTTGCTTTTTATAAGAGGCTGAATTAAATTATGAATTACTAATTCATGTGCAAATACAACATCAGCATCGGATTGCACCAAGAAATCAGTTTGAAGATCTTTATAAATTTTATTTAACCAGGTTGATTTGCCAACTCTTTTTTTATGATCCCATACTTTAATTTTTTTTGATTTTAAAGATCTTGCAAGTTTTACAGTCTTATCTGTTGATCCATCAGAATGCACCCATATTTCTTTCAGAATAAAACCCTTTTCTTTTTGCATTAAAACAGACACTAAAAATTTCTTAATATTACCTGCTTCTTTATAGGCACTGATCGCTACAGTTACAGTTACTTTTTTCATATTTCAACCCTTAAACCTTTTAAAACTAATTTTTTGAATCTATCGCTATTTACATCATTTTTAATTACTGACAAGAATTTTTCAGCACTATTTTCCCAACTAAAATTTTGCGCCCATTTGTAGGATTGTCCGGACAATTCACTCCTAAATTCTTCATCTTCAATCAGATTTATCATTGCTTTTGCAAACATTCTTACATCCTTAGGTTTAACCAAAAGACCCGTTTTTCCGTCAACAACAGAATCGCGAAGACCGTTTACATTAGAAGCAATAACAGGCGTTCCAGAAGCATTGGCTTCAATAACTGTAATTCCCCATCCTTCAATCATTGAGGGCTGAATCATAACCCAGCTTTCTGCAAGTAGTTTTAACTTTTCTTCTTCTGTTACTTTGCCAGTAAATTGAACTGCGTTCTCGATTTTAAGGTCCTCGACAAGTTTTTTAAGATAACTTATACTTTCTCCAAATCCTGCGACTGTTAGTATGGATTTTGGAAATTTAGTGTGAACTTCGACAAAAGCTTTTATTGCCACATCAATATTTTTGTATGGTTGGAGTCGTCCTAAATAAAGAAAAGACGGATAAGCGGTCTTTTTGCGGGTTAAAAAATTGCCTGAATGAATACCAGGATTAACAATCTCAACAGAATCAAAATAATTTTTTCCGAGTTTTAATATTTCAGATTTTGATGAATCAGAAACTGTAACTACTTTTTGTTTTCTGTATGCAAATGGCATTAATTTCGCTTCGAGAAATCCAGCTACAGTCGCCAATGGCCATGACAAATGATTTCTAAAAACTTCCTGGTGAATGTGATGAATTAAAAGTAGTTTTGGTTTTCTGACATAGAAGGGTGTAAAGAACGGTATCCCATTCTCCGAATCAATTATTAAATCGTATTTACCCCTGAATCGAAATGCGTAATATAGAATAGCCCAAAAATAAACAGTATAAAAACCACCACGTCTTACTATTTGAACCCCATCAATAACCTCATATCTTTTATTCTTACTATCATTACCACAGAAAATTGTAACTTGATATCCTTCTTCTACCCATAATTTTGAAAGTTCGTGAATATAATTTTCAGCTCCTCCCGACCAAACGTGTCTGATATCTCTCCAATTAAAAATAAGGACTCTCAATCTACCCTCTTTATCTATTTCGAAAGGAAGAGTTCTCGTAAATAATCCTAAAAAATCTGCTAAATTATTTTCAAATACTTTTACATATTGTGCAAAAAAGTGAAGCGAGGACAAGACAACTAAATTCAACAGAGCAACAATAAACATATCGAAAACGATCGCTTCTACCGTAGCGTGATTAAAATAAATTAATGCATACTGAACAAAAACTAGCAGGAATGAAGCTACTGGAATTGTGTAGATTTTTTTTGCAAGATAGTAAGATACGAAAATTTGAGACAAACAAAACAGCATCATTGCAAATGTAAAGGGCTCAAGATAATTTAGTATTTCATAAGCCTTTTCCCCAAAAATAAAAGGCACGGTAATAGATCCAAACTGTCCCCAGAATAAATATCCGACTCCAGTGACTATAAATGTTGTTATAAAAATTACCAGTAATAATTTGTCTGAATTCTTATTAGCTCCTTCGTTTCGACTTACAAAAGGTAGGATTAACTGATTTGATAAAGCCCCTACAAAGTAAATAATTTTTCCAACTGTTGACACCAATGCGTATTTTCCTGCTTCGACTGGAGCTAAATAATGATTTGCTAAAAGAACATCAAAACTTAAAAATGCAACAGGTGCCATGATAGATAGTGCTGATGCGGTAAAGAATTTAAACGGGAAGGATAGCTCCTTTCCTTTAAGATCTATGTTTTTTGGCAGCTGTAAATATTTATTTGCAAATATCAAAGAAAAGATTAGAGAGAATATTATTGAAATTGGAAGACAAACATAAACAATATCTTCATAACCGTTCTGGATCAGAAGAAAAGCCGAAGCAAATTTGAATATTGCTTCCACAAGTAGTAAGAAACCAACTTTTTCTAGTTGCAATTTTCCAGCGAGTAAGCCTTTAATTAATGCAAAACCTGTGCCAAAAATCCAAACTGGTGTAAATAAGAGAAACAGAAGGTAATCTTCAGAATTAAAATAATTCATCAAAAAAGGAATCATTGCAAACCAAACTCCGGATAAAATTATTGAGGTAAAAATTGCTTTTTTAGCTGCAAGATATAAAAATCCTTCCGCTAGATAACCTTTATCTTTGCCTTCGAAAAAACCAACTCGGCTAGTAATGGTATTAAATAGAGAAATTTGCGGAACACCAGCAAAAAAAACAAAACTTGTAATTAAGGATACTCTTGCCAGATCTTCAAAATTTATTGTTCTTCCTAAATAAACGCTAAAACCCAAATTGGAAACCCCTGAAATAAACGTTGCTAAAACCAGTATTGCGCTGGCAAAAACAACCTTTCCGCCTGATACTTTAGCTGATAATTTTTTATGCCAGGGAACCCCTAGAATTTCACTTGCTATTACGGGAGGTGCCTCTGTCTTAATTTCTTTTACTTCTTCTTTAATCGCCTGAGCTGCTTCGTCTATTGATTTCTTAAGATGCAATCCGTGGAGTGTTTTTTCCCAATAATGAGGTTTTACAATCAGCTGGTATAAAGCTATACAAGCCGCGATTGATGCCATCAGCCAATACAGCGGAACAAGATATACATATTTAATTAATTCCCACTGCTCTCTTTTTGCACAACCAATCATGTAGTTATAGATGTATAAAAAATTACCCGCCACCAACGAAAACACTGCCAGATAAAGCACAGTCGCGGGATAAAGTGATTCAATAAAAGTTGATGTGTATGCATAAAACGCAAAGTATGAAAATGTTGTTAACCAAAGTATTGGATTGATTAACATAAAAGAAATTCTCGCACCAATAATTAACTGAAAAATAAATGCATGAGGACCCTGTTCATGAATAAATTGAAATGGATTTCTCATGTGAACCAAATAGGTTTGCATGTAACCCTTGATCCATCTTGATCTTTGCCTTATCCAGTTTTTCGGATTACTGTTGGCTTCTTCTAAAGTTGTAGAATCGATAATTGCGGTTTTATAACCTTTTTTAAATAACCTGACTCCCAGATCGCAATCCTCTGTAACGTTAAACGGATCCCATCCTTCAAGCTCAATAAGAGTTTTAGTTCTAAAATGATTTGAAGTTCCGCCTAGCGGAATAATAGTGTCCACTGACTGCAAACCGGTGAGCATTACGTCAAACCACAAAGAATATTCAGCAGTAAAAAATCTGGTTAATAAATTTTGAGATGAATTAAAATAATTAAGTTTTGCCTGAAGACAAACAACATTTGGTTTTGATTTTTTGAATGCTAAATATGCTTTTTTAAGCTGATCGGGTTCTGGTTGATCTTCTGCATCGTAAATAACTAAATATTCTCCGGTTGCAAAATTCAATCCATAATTACATGCCTTGGGTTTAGTTTTAGGTTCACTATCAGGAACAATTAAGGTTGAAACATAACGGGGAAGCTTCATCGCTTTTACACTCGCAATGCTTATCAAATCGTCTTCTTCTAAAAGTAGCTTTACATCAAGTTTATTTTTTGGGTAGTTTAATTTATCGATAGCTTCCAGAAAGGCATCGATGATATGAGCTTCTCTATATAAAGGACAAAGAATTGTGTACGTTGGGAGATCTTCATCTTTCAATGCTGCAATTTCATCTTCCGTAGAAACAATTTCAGGTGGATTGTGTAAACTTTTTAAAACAACAAAAAGATTGAATAAAACATCAAATCCATAGATAAGACTCAAAAGCCCAACTATTGAAACTAAAGTTATAATCGGATTAAAAATAAATCCTGCTTCAAGAGCGAGCAAAATAAGAAGCGCCATGATGACCTGGAACGGAGTGAATGATTGCAGGGCGCTTTGATGAGGTTTTAAAGTTGTGTGGGTTTTTAACCACTTTTTATTATGAACAAAGCCAGCCCCTGCCATTGTGGTGTTTTGAACTGGTTTTATTAAATAAGTTTTATTTCTTTTAAATTTTAATTTGAATGCATTTTTCCCAATTTCCGTAGAGGTGTGGATAAGATTAACTTTCGATTTTCCATCAGTTCTTTTGTCAAAATTTATATCAACATCAGTTATTTTAAATCCAAGATTGCGGGCTGTGGTTAAAAGGGTTAAATCTAAAGTCCACGGAGTTACTTCCTTTTCATCTATAAAATCGAAAATTTCTTTTCTGAAAAGTTTTAAACCGGACTGCACATCCACTTTAAACCCGTGCAGCATTCTTCCGAATCCGAAATTAAAAGCCTTTGAAACAAATTTTCTTAAAAATGACGCTTTATAACCTTTTCTGTTTCCTACAACAACGCCGTGACCTTTAGACTTGGCGAACATTTCAGGAATTGCCTCTGGCGGATATTGAAGATCAGCATCAAGCATAACAACATACTCCGCATTTGAGTATTTAACTCCCTCAATAATTGAAAATGCTTTACCTAATTTTCCTTCTTTTTTATAAACTCGTATTGGGTATTTGTTTATTAAATTGTTTAAAATTTTGTAAGTTTTATCGGTCGAGTGATCATCAATAAAAATAATCTTATAGAAAAGACTTGCCTGACTCATAGCTTTGTGAATTCGCTCGAGTAAAGGCAATATATTTCCCTCTTCGTTTTTTACAGGAATGATTATATCCAGGTTCTTCATGGCCAAAAAATAAACCTACTGAGTCAGGTCTAAATTATATGGCCTATAATAACATACTTTGAGATAAACATCTACCCTATAACTATTACACTATGATTATGAAAATTTATTTGGAGATTAGAAAAAATTGAACAATAAATTAATTACCCAATTTAGCATAAACGTAATCAAGCATTAATTTTGCATCGTCCCTACGATCGGTAGCTCCCAAAAGAACTCCGAGTATTTCCGTATTGCCTCGTCGTGCTAATGTAGCCAGTGTTAAACCTGCTGCGGGAGTGAAGCCCGTTTTTAAGCCAACAACCCCTGGATACGTAGTGAGTAAATTTATACCTGAATACAGATCATAGTCCTGATGATCGGTTGATTGTTCTATATAAATATGTGGCTGAGATGAGATATTTACAATCTCAGGCCACCGATTTATCAGATAACGACTCATTATCGCTGCATCTAAAGCTGTAGAATATTGGCATGGAATCCGTCCTTCGCAAAATTCCGGATCTTCCTCCAGTCCTGTAGGATTTACAAAAATAGTTTTATTCATGCCCAGTTGTGCAGCTTTTGAATTCATTAGAGTTATGAATTCCTGCCTGCCGGCAGGCAGGTCCTCACGTCTTCCTGTGGTACCTTCCGCTATAGCTTCAGCTGCATCATTGGCTGAAACCAAAAAAATTCCACTTAGAAGTTGTTTAAGGGTTAATGATTCCCCTTCAATAAGAAGCATTTTATCCGGCTCCATCTCGGAAGCTCTTTTAGAAATAAAATATTTATCATCAAAAGATTTGTTTTCAAGCGCAATAATAGTTGTCATTATTTTCGTAAGTGAGGCTATAGAAAGTTGCTCCTGCGGATTTTTTTCATAAAGAATCTCACCAGTATTTGTATTAATGAAAAAAGCTGATTTAGCCGTAATTTCCGGCGCATCTGAGAAATTTAAGCTTTCTGAATCTATAATTTTTGGCGACCAGATATTCTCAGAAATTCTGTCTTTTGAAACCCCCAAAACCGGTGATTCAACCTTCTTTTCTTTTAAGACCTCATCACTTTTAAATAAAATGAATGTAGACAAAAGAATTATCGAGCAGATTGTAAAAACTGTTCTTATAATCATAAAAGGAGAACTACTTCCTGCCAGCTTCTTTCGGAGGCATAACCAGAACATTAGAAACATCTATTTTATAGCTATTATATTTATTAACTACTTTTTCCCGCATAATAGCTGCTATATCAGTCGTACTCCAATAATTTGGACCAAAAATAAACCCACCTGAACAACCATTACTGAAACCAACCTGACCTAAAATAATATTGTCCCGAATACGAACTTTAGTATCGCAGGCAATCTGAATTTTTGAACTTCCGCCAAATATGTTTCGCGCAATTAGTATTTCACCTAGCTGGCCTCCGGAAGTTATATCGATGACCGTTTGCCCCATTTCAAAATTATTATTCGTAATCATAGCTGTAGAAAGCCTTCTCGCATCAAGTTTGATTCCTTCACCAATATAATTTTGAAAAAGATTGTTACTTATCTTAGGGCTTGCCCGATCAATAAAAATCGATTGACGCAAGCTATTTTCAAAGATGCTACTTATAATTTTAGGCTTGCCGTAATATATACAAAGCGAACATTCAGCAGAATTTCTGAAAATCGAATCTGAGATAAATACATCCGGACCTATTTCAAATCTTCTATAATTTGAAAAAACTGCCTGATTTATAGCGCCTTTTCTGATTCTAATCATATTAAAATCAAACGGTCCGGGATTTTCTGAGTCTGAAGTAAAAATAACAGGCTTATAAAATGATCCCTGAATCAATAAATTATTCAGGTCTATTTGAATTTTCTCTCCTGAATCCCAAAAAGGCTCCCCTGTTCTTATTCCCCTGGCTTCTTCTCCTGTGTTAACTCCACTTTTTAAATGCCAGGGATTAAAATCGAAATTAGATTTGTCATCTTTCGTAGCTACTTTTATATTCGTACCCGGCAAAACAGTGATTCTACTGTTCGTCGGAGAAGAAATATCACCTGTAATCTTTATATCTCCCTCCCAAATCTGGTTAGAAAGAATAATTCCGTAAACTTCCTGATCTTTTAGGTGTTGTTCAGGTAAAACTACCGGCAAACCAAAATAAAAAATAAACCAGAGGGCAAAAAGCGATCCTAGGGACAGTAAAACTTTAAAAAACCAGTGAATTTTCATCAGAACTATTGACTTATTATCTTAGCATACCCCACAATGGATTTATGCTTCGTTTCCTGCCTTTATTGATGATTGCTGCCGTTTTGGTGGCTCTTGTAAATTACGTCCCGCTCAAAAGGGAGATCGTTTATAGGCTTGGAATTTCGGGCGATAATACACTCTCTTGTTGCGATGCAGAGCATCTTTCCAAAACCGGCGACTTCGATGAATCAGCTTCGGTTGCAATATACGATAACGAGGAAGTAAGTTATCCAAAGACATCACTTGCACAGACTCTAAAAACTACTACTATTAGCCAGACCCATGTTTTAGGCACAACAAACGCTGCAGGACAGGAAAAATGGATTGATGTTTCACTCGATGAACAAAAATTAAGAGCTTATGAAGGTGACACAGTTGTAATGGAGTTCCCGATTTCATCAGGTAAGTGGGCTGCAACTCCTAAAGGTAACTTCAATATCTGGTACAAAACCAGAGCTCAGGTGATGAGTGGGGGATCAAAAGCTTTAGGCACTTATTACTATTTACCGAATGTACCGCACAATATGTTTTTTTATCAAGGATACGCAATTCACGGAGCCTATTGGCATAATAATTTCGGTCAGCCTATGAGTCATGGATGCGTCAACTCTCCTTTGGCCGAAGTTGCAGAGTTATTTGACTGGTCAGGACCTGTATTGCCCCCAGGAACTAATGCGTTACGAGCCTCTGTAGATAACCCCGGCACGAGGGTAGTTGTTCATTAATTATCTTTTTATTTCAAAACACTAACTCTAAGATTTGTTCCGTCGTAATCAAATTTAAAAGTAACTGGCGCGTCTTGTGTATTTTTTATATACAAGTTTTGTTTTGTAGATGAATCAAAAGCATCAGGGCTGTTGTAAATAGCTACTCCATATTCCTTGGGTATTTCTGGAATCGCGTAAAAATCATGGTTAGAAGGAGCAACAGATTCTAAACCTGCATCTTTTGCAGCCCAGTTAATAAGCGAAGCTAAGTGGCAAACACCCATTCCATATAAACCGTCAGCAAATTTATATCCGCCTCCGGCACCAAAGTTAGTATTTGGAGACACAACTACATTATTCGAATACTCTGGCAATACATAGTTATGATATGCAAATCTCTGACCAGGCTCAAGTGTAAATTCATAGGTAAAAGGCTGTTTTAATTCATCCCAATTAATGTCATTTTTTGAGTGAACTTTACCTGAGATATAGGCCATGTTAAGCAGAATATTGTCCTTATAGGCATTTTCAGGCACTTCATAGCCATAACGCATGTTTAAGGACATTTGTCTTGATGCTAATTCCTGAGCCTGAATCTCAACCTGTTGAGCCTGCAATGAGGCTAGCATTTGAGGCTGTATCGTGGCTACAGAAACAGTAAGAATTGAGGCTGTAAGTAGTGGTACAAAGGCAGTTTGTATCATGTTTTTTTCAGTTTTGAGCTTAAATATGCTTAAACTGAACTTAATACTATACCATACTATGGGTTAAACATCAAATCTATAGGCTTCTTTTTAGGACTTGTTCAAGCACAAAAAAGCCTATATGATTAACAAGTATGGATTTAAAATCTGCCCTGACTAAAACCATAAAAGGCGATGTTTCTGATGATGCTCAGACGCTTGAGACTTATTCGAAGGACGCCTCAATTTTTGAAATTAAACCTGAACTGGTTATTGCTCCAAAAGATTCTGAAGATGTTCAAAAATTAGTACAGTTTGTATTAGACAACCCCGAGAGAAATCTCACGCTCACCCCCCGTGCTGCAGGAACATGTATGTCTGGCGGACCGCTGTCAGAATCTCTAGTTCTCGACATGACTAAATATTTCGATAAAGTTATAAAAGTCCGCGATGATTATGTAGTAACTGAGCCTGGGGTTTTTTATCGGGATTTTGAAAAGGAAACCCTGAAGAAGGAGCTACTGCTTCCCTGTTATACATCCTCCCGCGAACTTTGTACTGTTGGGGGAATGGTAGGCAATAATTCTGCAGGAGAAAAAACTTTAAGCTATGGACAGACTGAAAGGTGGGTTAAGGAATTAAAAGTAGTTTTATCTGATGGAAATGAGTACACGATCAAGCCTTTAAATAAATCAGAACTTGAGGCTAAAATAAAGCAGAATAATTTTGAGGGAGATTTGTATAGAAGAATTTTTGATTTAATTGAGCGTAATTCCGATTTAATTCAAAAACATGCTCCTCAAACAAGTAAAAATTCCACAGGATATTACTTATGGAAGGTTTACGATGAAGAAAAAGGCATTTTTGATTTAAGTAAAATCATTGTTGGATCCCAAGGAACTCTCGGAATAGTCACTGAAATTACATTTGAACTCGTGCATCCTAAAAAATCCAAAGCTATGCTTGAGATTGAATTAGGCTCACTTGATCAATTAGATAAAGTGGTGAATGATGTTTTAGAGCATAAACCAGAATCATTTGAGTGTTTCGATGATCAAACAATTAAATTTTCATATAAATTCATTCCTGATTTCAAAAAAGACTTTAAAAAACATAATTCTGATCCTAAACAACTTCAACTTTTGCCTAGTTTCCTAAGAGATTTATTTAAAAGACTACCAAAGATTGTTTTGATTGCCGAATTTACAGGCGACAGTGATGAAGAGGTTATGGCTCAGGCCAATAAGGCTAACGACTCGCTCAAAAAGTTCTCGAAGATTACAACAAGAGTTGTATCTTCAGCTGATGAGGAAAAATATTGGATTTTACGCAGGGATAGCTTCAATATCTTAAGACATCATTCCGGTAAAAACTTAAGAACCGCGCCATTTATTGATGATATTATCGTAAAACCTGAGAAATTACCGGCATTTTTACCTAAATTACAGAAGGCTTTAGCGCCATATAAAAAGAAAATCATATATACAATCGCCGGACATATTGGTAATGGCAACTTTCATATTATTCCCTTAATGGATATGCACAAAGCTGAAATTAGGGCTTTAGTGCCTGAGATTCAGGAAAAGGTGTTTAGTGTTGTTTTTGAATTTGGAGGCTCGATGGCAGCTGAACATAATGACGGTTTGGTGCGTGGACCATTCCTGGAGAAAATGTATGGCGCGGAGATGGCCAATCTATTTAAAGCCGTAAAAAAGATTTTTGATCCTAATAATATCTTTAATCCGCATAAAAAAATTGATGCGACAAGTGAATATTCTTTAGCGCATATGTCCGGCGCTGGAATTACAGTTGCAGACTACAAAAACAACAAGTAAATCTTGATCTTATTTGATATTATGTCCACCTCACCCTAACCCTCTCCTCAAAGGCGAGGGAACAGAACATTCCCTTCTCCCTAAGGGAGAAGGTCAGGATGAGGGGTAAGGGTTAAAGAACAGATTATGAAAAATATTCCTGAGGACGCAAAATTAGTTTTTAAAGGCGAGATATTTGAGGTTTTCCAATGGGATCAGGAGATGTATGACGGAACCACAATGGTTTTTGAACATCTCCGCCGCATGGATACTGTGATAGTTATTCCAGTCACAAGTGACGGCAAGATTTTAATGCAGGAAGAGGAGCAACCCAATAAACCTCTTTTTATTACGTTTTGTGCGGGAAAAGTAGATCCCGGCGAAACTCCCGAAGAAGCAGCCGAAAGAGAATTGCTCGAGGAAACAGGTTATGAGTCTGACCAGCTAAATAAATGGTTTGTTGAAAATAGAGTAGCGAAACTTGACTGGAATATGCATGTTTTTATCGCGAGGAATTGCAAAAAAGTGGCAGATCAGAAATTGGAAAATGGAGAAAAGGTAAAGGTATTTGAAGTGGATTTTGAGGGATTTATGGAGCAAGTCTCAGATGATAATTATCAAAACTTACGCATAAAAAATGAAGTTTTAAAAGCCAAATTAGACCCTGCAAAAATGCAGGATCTAAAAGAGCTTCTTTTTAACTAATCTTTTTTTCCGTTATCTAATGCAAAAATATGTCCTTCCGGATCTGTAAACCAGGCTGTTTTAAACTCTTCCCATGTTGCGATATTATTCTCATCAGTCTTTAATCCTTCCATATCGTAACTTTCAAACTTAACTCCTTTTTCTTTTAACTCTTTAACTGCTGCTTCAAGATCTTCAACATGAAATGCTGCAACTGTATGCTCGGCAACAGATTTAGGTCCCTCATAAATAAAGATATGTGATCCTTTTCCGGCTTTAAAAAGCACTCCACCCATATCTTCTTTAACTAGTTCGAGTCCAAGCTTTTCGGCATAAAAATCTTTTGCCTCTTCCAAATTTTCGTACCTGATTGTTGGTATAACTGGCGCGTCTGATAATCCCATTGTTCCTCACCTCCTTTGAGCCAAATCTTAGTATTTATTAGTAGGTTTTACAAGCAGTATTAGAATTCTTTTGCAATAATATTTCTGTTCTTTTTTAAACTTTCCTTCATTTGCTCTAAAGTTAGAAGGCCAGTTTGCGAACCAACTTGTTCTACAACTGCTGCACTATTTGCAGCTCCCCAACGCATTGCTTCTTCCAGTGGTTCACCATGAATTAGACCCGCAATTACTCCTGTAGCATACGCATCTCCTGCTCCTGTCATTTCAACTAATTTCGCAGGAAAACAATCCAATTTATAATAATTTTCGCCCTGCCTGCCGACAGGCGTGGCATCAAACCCAAATGACCCTTTATTGCCGTCGGTTATAACTACTTTTTGGACTCCAGTATCTGCAATTCCCGAGAGTAATTTTTTAATAGGCGCAGGTGATTTACCCTCATGCCCTAAAAAATGAATCGCCTCTTCAACATTAACAATAAAGAAGCCGGTTTTGGATAAGATTCTCCCCTGCTTCTTTGCAGCTAATTTAACCTGAAACGTGCCTGGCTGATAAGCGAGTTTTGCACCAGTTCTTTCTATATAATTTATCAGCTGGTTTATAACCGGCGTATCAATATAATTCGGCGCCATTGAAGTTAAATAAATCCATTTAGAATTTTCTAAATCGGGCAATTCAAATTTAAAAGGCTGATGATGAACTAAAATAGTTCGTTCGCCTTTATATGTTAAAACAATATTATGGTTTGATGGTAAATCATCGGTTTCAGCAATATACCTAATATCCACTCCTTCTTTTTTAAGTTTTGCTTTAATACGGTCATCATCCTGATCATCATCTTTATTACCGACATTCGTATAAATTGCAGTTTTAAGCCCGAGGCGCGAAGCTCCGACTGCATTATTCGCTGCATTTCCAGCTACGAGTGAAGCTCCTTCAGAAACCGGAATCTTAAACCCATATTTAAGACCTAAATATTCAGTTTCTCCGTCGCGTATTATTTTCGCATCATCAATCGGCAGGTATGTATCAATCACCGTATCGCCAATAGAGATTAAATCAAACATTTTAGTTAAATAAACCAATATACAAATAACCCAATTTATTTTTTATTGAGAATTGGTTTATTTGGCATTGGGTTATTGGTTTATTCATGAGTATTTACTCTTTGCTTCTTCGGGAGTTAAAACTTCTTTAATAGAGTGATCGTCGTTAATAACTACCACTTGATTTGTATGTTCAGGATGCATTGCTAAATTCTTAATTTGAATAGCCGGATGAACACTTCTCCAAAAGTAATATACAAATTCGCGAATTTGATCTGGGCTCATTCCCCCGCCTTTAGCTCTTAAAGTTTCTTCAGCCTGATCTCTCCATTCTAGGGAAATCTGATAATTAGGTACATATAAAACAGTCATAAAATCAAACAAGCTCCATAGAGTTAAGTATTGGTCAAGTTTTGCATTAATATCCTTTGCAAACTGGATATGCTCGGGAGTATCAAGAGCTGGTAATCCCGAGTCAAAAATTGAAATATCGGATGTTCTCCTAGCACCAACCATCCAACCGTCATAAAATATAAAATCAGGCTTTTCTGTTACGGTCTTCCAGCCTATTCTGTCGCCATCACCATTAAATGCCCCCTTATCATAAATAGGGATCTTCACTTCCATACCATCGCTCATATTCTTTAAATCAGTCAGATTTTTTAAGGCTAACACTATGTCATGAGTTACTCCGCGCCGGATATATCTCGGGTCCTTTTCCCTTAATCTGCTTAACTCTTCGTGGGTCATATAGTGGTCATCAATTGATAAACTTTCAGAAGTTTTACCTAAATGAGTAACTAAAATTTCCAGGATTTCACCCTGAGTTGTTTTACCGACACCCTGAATTGCAGAAGTTCCCACAATAAGACCCTCTTCTTTTTGCGAAGCTTCCTTCAGTTTAACTAGTTTTTCAATATAGGGAAGGTAATAATTCAGGAGGTCTTTTTTTAAGCCTTCAGGGGAAACTTCAGGGCGTTTTTCTAAAAGAGGATCAAATATTCCAAAATCTTTTTCAATATCGAAATTCATAGTTAAAAGGTAGCAGAATTAACAACCAAGATACAAGAAACAAGTTACAAACAATGATTAATATCTAATTACTTAAATCGCAAATATTTTATATTGAAATTTTGTAATTGGAATTTGTTTGGAAAACTTGTATCTTTAGAGTGTAAACGCGCAAGCTATGCTTATTACTTGGAATACTTATTTCAGTAATGCATCTATTTCAGCCTGGAAAACTGAATATGGCTGAGCACCGACTAATAATTTTCCTGTGACTTCTTTGCCTGTGGATTTAGCAACAATGAAGCTTGGGGTCCCGGTTGCACCTGCAGCATTTGCATCAGCTAAGTCTTTTGCAATTTCATCAGCATATTTTTTTGAATCAATACATGTCTTAAACTGAGCCTGGTTTATGCCTATTGCGTTTGCCATATTATAAAGCTGATCCATAGTTACACCATCCCCGTTTGAGGTTGTGGTTTTGAAATATTCACCGTGCAATTTCCAATAAGATGGATCTCCGCCTTGTTCTCTTGCGCAATTTGCCGCTGTCGCCGCAGTCGTGGCTAATGGATCATGAAATGAAAGAGGTAAATCACGGAAAACTAACTTGACTGTGCCTTTATCTATGTAATTTGTTTTTAACTGGGAATAAGTTTGATCATAATGTCTTTTACAGAATGGACATTCATAATCTGAGAATTCAATTATAGTTACAGGAGCGTTTGGATCACCAATAACCGGATCATCATCCAAAGAAGCAGTTGCAGGACCCATGCTTGGTTCAGGAATAGGTGCTGTATCTCCGGCAGTTGGAGCAATTGCAGAGGGAGTTCCTGCAGTGTCTGCAAAACCTTTAATTTTTACTGCACCTCCGGAAATTAAAATAGATATTGAAATTAAGACAGCTCCAATTATTATTGCAATCGGGGTATTAACTAGCGAATTACTCTTCTCCATAGTGAGGTCTTGATATTACATAAACAAAATCGCTTTGTAAACCCTGTAGCTGAATATGTTCCGGTGAACTGGCTTTTTAAAATTACCCTACCAGCACTGCCATATATCCTGTTTTTTTTATTGTGTCAATTATATTGTCCGGATTCAGTTTTTCCTCATCGAATTCAACTTCCGACTCTTGTTTCGCATAATTTGTTTTAGCTGACTTAACACCAATATCTTCTAAATCAAAATCAATATTCATGGCGCATGCCGTGCAATACATTCCTTCAATTTTAAATTTTTTCTTAACAATTTTGCTCATAACTTCAAAGAACAACGTAGAGTATATAAGCGGAGCTTGCGAGCTGCGCTCTTTGAAACTGCGATTTCAATATACTAGCGAAGTTTTCGCAGAAGTGATCTTCAAATCACTTCTATAACACCGTTATACATTCCCATTGAACAAGTAAAAGCAATTTTGCCCGGTTTTTTAGGTGTGAATTCGACCGAGGCTGAGCCGTTTGGCTGCAAGTTCTTGGAAATTCCTAGCGAAGGAATCCTAAATGCGGAAGCACAACTATATGCTCCTGATGCTTTAAGATTCAATTTAACTGGCTCACCACTCTTAACTGTTATTCGATTTGGAGTGTAACCATTAGTAGTAACTGTAAGATCCACACTCTGCATACCATTTACTACCTTAACTCCATTCAAACCTTTTTCTGAGTTTTGTTGATTTTCTCTTGGATTCAAATTTATCTCGATAGGAGAATTTTCAGCGATTGATTGTAAAGTTATTGGTGATCCACTCGCAGTTAAAGCTCCGTTTATCGAGGTAATACCCAGATACAAAACTGCTATAGCTGCAAATTTAAGAAACTTTTGTCTAAAATTATCGCCCAGCACCGAAGTTAACCAACCTACTCCAAAGAACAGAGGAGATGTCCCTAAAACAAAGGTAAACATGATTGCTGCTCCAATAAATGGGTTTGCACTGCTGATAGCTAATGCTTCCATTGCCAAAGTTGTTCCACAGGGAATAAAAATAGTCATGGCTCCAAGAAATGCCGGAGCAAAGAGATCTTTCGATTTTGACTGATTTCTAACTATCCTGGTCAAAAATCTAGGCGGCTGAATTACCACATATCTAAAAATTGGGTGAATATTTAAAAGATTTAAGGCAACCGCCACCATGTATAGCCCTGCTATTAACTGCATGGCAATCTGGACATTCTGACTAATCCCGATAACTCCCCCGAATGCTCCCAAAATAAATCCGAGGACTGTGTAAGCCACTAATTTTGCAGCTAAAAAAGCTAGTGTGGGAAAAACAGTATTTCTGGTATTAACCTTTTTCTCAACTTCCTCCTCTTCCTTTGCAGCAATAACTGAGGCAAGAAGACCTCCCTGAACTGCCAGACAAGTTAATCCTCCCACAGTTAAACCGGTAATAAAAACAACCCAAAGATCCATAATTTAATTTCTTTCTAATTATTTGTAGCTAAAGAACTTTATTCCATGTTAAAGCGCTATTAGTACTTTTATAAATGCTATTTTTATCTGTTAACAGATAAATAATATTTTGATCTTGCATATTAAATGAGATAAATAATGGTGTTTCTCCGGCAAAATCTGCATTGATTTTTTCCCATGTTTTACCACCATCATTGCTCTTCGCAAGTTTCTGTGGCTCAGAATAAGATAGCAACTTTTGAGAATCTTGTGGATTAACTACTAGTACAGAAACGAAACCATCTAGCAATTTAGTCCATGTCGAACCTTTATCAATACTGATCATCAAACCTTGAGGAGAGGAGGCGTATACTATATTTTCATTTTTAGGATCTGCTGACAGGTTTACCACCGGAAAGTTTGTGTTACTGGCAATCTCCCAATTTTTTCCTTCATCGGTAGCTCTCTGAAGAGCTCCCTGATACCACCCATAAATAAGATTTGGATTTGCAGGACTTACTGCCATGGCATGAAAATCAACAGGCCCTTTCACACCACTGGAAACTTTTTTCCAACTTAACCCACTGTCATCACTTTTTTGGAAACCAATATTTCCACCATTTGCGGGATGTCCGCTGCTAAAGAATACTTTTGCATTAGTTGGATGAGTGGAGAATCCCATGTAGTCGTCACTCGCTGACCCGACTTTAAATAAGTCTTTGTCATTCATTAAAACAAGTAACCCATGGTGGGTAGCAATATATACTTTAGATGAGTCTTCTACATCAACTGCCAATCCATGACCGTGAGTGATTGAGTTTACAGGTGCTAGTTCTGTTGAAGAACTTTGAGTATTGTTTGATGAACTTTGCGTATTTATTGAATCTGTTTGCGACTTTGAATTAAAGAAAAAAAATCCTACCGCTAAAATTATAACAATAAATCCAACAATATAAATCTTATTTTTGGTCATAATTAAAGTTTAACCCTTTTCAATAATAGAGAATTTGAGACAACTGAAATGGATGATAATGCCATGGCAGCTGAGGCAAAGATCGGATTCATTAATATTCCGAAGAAGGGATATAAAACACCCATAGCTACGGGAATAAGAACAATGTTGTATCCAAAAGCCCAAAATAGATTCATCCTTATAGTTGTCATCGTCTTTTTAGAAAGTTCAATTGCAGAAGCAACTGACCTTAAATCTTTATTGATTAAAACTATATCTGCTGATTCTATCGCCACATCTGTGCCTGTTCCCATTGCAATTCCTACATTTGCCGCAGCCAAAGCTGGAGCATCGTTTATACCATCTCCAACCATTGCTACAATTTTACCTTCGGCTTGAACCTTCCTCACCTCTGCTTCTTTCTGGTCGGGTAAAACCTCTGATAATATTCTTTTAATACCAACTTTTCCAGCTATCGCCTGAGCCGTTCTTTTATTGTCACCAGTAATCATTACAACCTCAATTCCTTTATCCGCTAAGGCTCGGACACCCTCTTTCGCTGATTCTTTTAAGGTATCCGCAACTCCTATAAATCCGGTAAGTTTTCCATTTATAGCAATCATCATGACCGTTTTTCCTTCACTTTCCAATTTTTCAATTTCCTCTATGTGTTTCTCTAATGAAATTTTTTCCCGCTCCATAAGCTTACTGTTTCCGAAATAAACCTGCTTTTTGCCGACTAAACCTTCTACTCCATGTCCCGCAATAGCTTTAAATTTAGTTACTTCCTCAATTTTTAATCTCTGATCTTCAGCTTCTTTAACGATCGCTTCGGCTAATGAGTGTTCAGATCCTTTTTCAATGGCTGCAGCCAGAGATAACAACTCCTTTTTAGAACCTAACAATGGCACGACGTCTGTTACTTCCGGCTTGCCATTTGTTAAAGTCCCCGTTTTGTCAAAAATGACTACATTTACTTTATGTGCAACCTCTAAACTTTCCGCATCTTTGATTAATATCCCATGTTCTGCACCCTTACCGGTTGCAACCATAATAGCCGTGGGTGTGGCCAATCCCATCGCACAGGGACAGGCAATAATTAATACAGCAACTGTGTTCAGCAGAGCATAGAGTAATGCCGGGGCCGGACCAAATACATACCAGATTCCTAAAGTTGCAAAAGCCAACATAATAACGATAGGTACAAAATAAGAAGATATTGTATCAGCGATTCTTTGAATTGGCGCTTTAGAACCCTGTGCTTCCTGAACTAATTTAATAATCTGAGAAAGCATAGTTTCAGAGCCTATTTTAGTTGCTTTAAACGTAAAAGTTCCGGATTTATTAATGGTTGAACCGACAACAGTATCGCCTTTAGTCTTATCAGACGGCATGGATTCACCTGTTACCATTGATTCATCAATTGAAGATTCACCCTCTAAAATAACGCCGTCTACTGCAATCTTTTCTCCAGGTCTCACTCTGATAACATCACCTATAACTACTTGATCAATAGGAATATCTACTTCCTGCCTGCCGGCAGGCAGGTCTTTCCCATCTCTTAAAACTCTGGCAGTTTTGGCTTGTAATCCAATTAATTTTTTAATTGCATCTGACGTCCCGGCTTTTGCTTTAGCTTCAAAATATCTGCCTAAAAGAATCAAGCCTATGACAATTACTGCTACATCAAAATAAGGCATTGCGTCCAAGCCTAAGTTCATTACAACATCAGGAAAAAATGTTACGAACGCAGAATAAAGATAGGCTACTGTTGTTCCTAAAGCTACTAAGGTATCCATGTTGGCAAGTCTATGCTTTAAAGCTGGTATTGTTGCCCGATAGAAAGAAAATCCTGCCCAAAATTGGATAGGAGTTGCCAGAATTAACTGGATCAAAGGATTTTTTAGTAACGAAGGTGCAGTTTCCATAAGCCCCGGAAAAGACCCCCAGAGAATTAATATCCCTATGACCAAGCTGGAGAAGACTTTAACTTTGAGATCTCTTAGTTCTTTTAGTTTCTGTTTTTTCTCTGCTTCCTCATCCTCATTCGATTGATTAACTAAAGCGGTATAGCCAACATTTGAAACAGCAGCTGCAATTTGAGCAGGATTACATTCTTTATCATCAAAAGTAACAGTGGCTTTTTCAGTAGCCAGGTTAACATTGGCTTCCTTTACACCCGGAGTTTTAGAAAGCGATCTTTCAATCACCCTCACACAAGAGGCACAGTGCATGCCTTTTATAGAAAAAGTTTTTTTTATCTCCGAAGGAGAGAACTTGTTCACTTCTGCCATATTAAGAACCTTTCATTTCAATCAATAACATTGCTGCATTCAGTCTTAGATTACCTTCAACTTTCCGTGAAACATATTCATTCCACAAGTAAAGGCGAATTCTCCGGTTTTCTGAGGAGTAATTTCAATCGTTGTTGTTTTATTAAGAGGAAGAGCTCTTCTAACTTTAAAATCACTTAGTACTACTTCTTCCAAACAGCTTGAAGGATCAATTCTCCTAAAGTTTAATTTTGTGGTTTTGCCTTTTGGTATTGATATCACCTCGGGCGTATAACCACCATCAACCTTGATATCGACAGAATCTGAAGTGGCAGTTACCACATTCTCCGGTCTCATTAAAAAAAACCAATAGGTGAAGGCTATGCCAACTATGCTAAAAATACTGACTAAAATTTTATCTAAACTCATATTTATTTCTTTTCAATTAGACAGGTTTAATGGATTATCCATAAACTCAAACACCTCCCCCGGAGGTGCTGAGATTTTCTTTTTTTCCTCGTAATGCTTTATCAGCTCACTCATATCCCCAGTCTTTATACCAATTTCTCATCGCCTCAATCTCTTCAGTCTGAGCTTTGATTATGTCATCCGCCAGCTGTTTCATCTCGGGACGATCAGTTCCGTTTTTTAACATACTCGCCATCATAACTGCCATTTGGTGATGCGGAATCATTTCTTCTATAAAAACTTTATCAAAATTTTCTGCATTCTTAAGGTCATCAATATCAGATTCATCTCCCATTCTGCCCATATGCATCCCTCCACCCTTCATCATTCCACGGCTTCTTTCATAAACCTCATCTGCCGGAACTTCCTTTCCATACCAGTTTTTATACCACTCTTTCATTTTATCGATCTCAGAGGATTGAGAAGTCATAATATTTTGCGAGAGGGTTTTTATCTCATCATGCTCCGCTCGTTCCAGAGCCAGATTAGCCATCGTTATTGCATCTTCGTGATGCGGAATCATCTGTTCAATAAAATGCGCATCTATGCTTGCCATTCCATATTGCTGGGTACCTGTTTGAACATTTCCGGCTCCCATACCCATCATTCTCATCATTGAAGTATTATTGGAATTAACGGCATTTGAGGTAAAGAAAAGTGTTAACAAAACACCACCCAAAAACCCGATTATTCCATATAAAATTAATTTACTGTTCATCTTTCACCTCCCTTTCAATTTGTTTTTCGTAATATAGCCATAACCTCGGTTACTGCTTTTTCGCTTTCTCCATTTTTAATTGCATCCGAAACACAGGTTTGTAAGTGATTTTCCATCATTAAATTATCGATTTCCTTTAATGCCTTTTGAACGGCTTTTGACTGAACTAAAACATCAATGCAATACGTACCTTCTTCAGTCATCTTGATAACTTTATCTAAATGCCCGCGGGCAATTTTTAATCTGTGAATAATTCTTTGATCATGATTTTTAATTACAAATGACATTACACGAAGTCCCCTGTAGGGGGATATTAAAGCTTGGAAATTATCCTGTCAAGAGACGCATTTCGTAACAACTTGTTATCGATTAAGCATCCATAAAATGGTATATACTTTAAACACTAAGCAGATGGCTGATCTAAAAGATCCACTGGAAGAATATAAAATAATCCCCCGTTATCACGGGGATACCGTGAGAATTCTTTTTGTATTAAGCGGCGCCGTTATGCTGCTGGCATACCCCTTTGTAATGGATCTTGTCCCCGTGCCATTAGTGGTCTCAATATTTGCAATTTTGGTTTTGGTTATTGTTGCGGGATTCACTAATCCAAAACAGCCCTGGACTGCCGGTCTGGATTTTCTTATCTCTGTAATAGGATTTTCAGTATTTGAGTATGAGGCTATTTCCAATATTTCAGATAACTTAGTTTTCGCTACTTTTAACCAGATCCTGGCGATTATTTTCTTTTTTGCCATATATTTTAGTGCAAAAACTCTCAGAGGCTTCCTGTTGCGAAGACGGCACTCTTCATAAGTCTCAATTACTTTGAGCTCAGTTTGTGTAGATGATATTCAATAAACCTTAAAATAAACATTACCGCCATCTGCGCGGCCAGAAATATATATGACAGCAGCAAAATAAAAAGCTGCATTAAAAACTCAAGGGGAATAACTGCAACCTGACAAAGACTACACATGTTTTTTACTTCTCAAAACCTCAAGAACCGCTTTTTTTATATTTTCTTTTGTTAGACTATATTTTTTCATTAGCTCTGCAGTAGTTCCGCTTTCCCCAAACGAATCCTCAATTCCTATTCTCTTTATCGGCACTGGATATGATTCGGAAACCACCTCAGCAACTGCACCACCCAAACCTCCTGCAATTTGATGTTCTTCTGCTGTCACTATCGCCCCTGTTTCTTCAGCTGCTGCCAGAATCGTTTTAGTATCTAATGGTTTAATTGTGTGGCAATTTATTACCCGAACACTAATCTTTTCCTCTTCTAATTCTTTAGCTACCTGCAAAGCCATATACACCATTTGTCCACAAGCGATAATGGATACATCTTTTCCCTGATTTAAAACTTCAGCTTTTCCAATTTCAAAGGGTGAATTTTCTGTTGTGATAACCGGCACTTTATCGCGGGAGAGACGCAAATATGAAGGTTTTCCGTTTTTAGCAATCGCAATAGTAGCCTTTTTAGCCTCAATTGAATCCGCAGGAACTACCACAACCATATTTGGCAAAACTCTCATTAAAGCAATATCTTCAAGCGCCTGATGTGTTGCACCATCAGGACCGACTGAAATACCGGCGTGAGATCCCACAATTTTTACAGGCTGATTATTATAGCAAATTGTCGTGCGTATCTGCTCCCAATTTCTTCCGGGAGAAAATGTCGCATACGAAGATGTAAATGGAATTTTTCCTTCATGCGCCATGCCCGAAGCAACCGTTACTAAATTTTGTTCTGCAACTCCAACTTCAACAAACCTCTCTGGAAACTTTTTCTTAAAAGCCTCCATTCTTGTGCTCTCCGTGAGATCTGCACAAAGACCGACAACATTAGGATTTTCCTCACCCGCAATAACCAACCCCTCACCAAACCCGTTCCTAATCGGAACTTGTTCAATATCTTCGTCAAATAATTTAGGGTTTAAGTTTTGATTAGACATTATTGATTTCTAACTCCAAATACTAAAAACAATACAACTGTACCGACTATAAGGAATAACGTTAAAAATAACATCAATATCCTACTAAGACCGCTTGTGTGTTTCTCAGGTGGCCACAAAAACCAAAACATAACATAATCATTATTCACAACTTTGGGATCATATCTAAAACGAACACCATAACCTCTGAGGTATTTATAAATACAGATCAGAGTAATACATAATACAGCTACAGGTAAGATTAAATTCATTTTAATTTCTCTCCAATTTCTTCCAATTGTTTTAGCGCTTCTTTCGCCTGCTCACCTTTAGAAGGAGCTCCTGAAATATCCATAGCATCCGGCGGGGAGCCGTGCCATTCGAATCTATTTTCCATATATGAAACACCCTTTCCAGGAATTGTGTGGGCAATAATGATAGTGGGTTTTTCAAATATTGTTTTTGCATCCTCGCAAGCCTGAATAATTTCATCAAAGTTATGTCCGTTTACTTCAATCACATTCCAATTAAACGCTCTGTATTTATCGGCAACCGGATCAATTTTCATAATATCTTCCGTATGTCCGTCAATTTGCATATTATTGCGATCCATTATTACGGTTAAGTTGCCTAATTTATAATTTGCCGCAAACATAACAGCCTCCCATGTATTTCCTTCCTGATGCTCTCCGTCTGATGTGACACAGTAAACACGCCAACTTTTCTTGTCCATTATTCCGGCGAGTGCCATTCCCGCGGCCTGAGACAACCCTGAACCCAAAGGACCTGAAGTTGTTTCTAAACCTGGAAGCACTTCCCTGTGCGGGTGACCCTGCAATCGGGAACCAAGCTTTCTTAAAGACTTTAATTCTTCAACCGGAAAATATCCGCGTCTTGCCATAGCAGAATACAAAACCGGACAAATATGCCCGCAGGATAAAACGAATCTGTCTCTATCCTCCCAATCAGGTTTCTCCGGATTTATATTTAATTCTTTGAAGAACAGAGCAGAAAACACATCAGCCATTCCTAAAGGTCCGCCGGAATGACCTGAACCAGCCTCAACTAGCATCTTAATAATATCTTCACGGATTGTGTTTGCTTTGAGCTCGAGTTTCTTGGATTCTTCAGCAGTCAAGGGCATACATTTAGTTTATCATGATTTTACTTGACTAGCCTCTTATCCTGCGAGCATGGAAAGCAGCTGTGTCTTACCCCTCAACCTAACCTTCTCCCTTAGGGAGAAGGAACTATTTATTTCCCCTCTCCTTTGAGGGTTTAAGCAATATTATTTGCTTAAACGGGTTAGACCCCTCGAGGGTTAGGGTGAGGTGGATGCAGCTCGCAGAGTTTTGCAACGGCGAAGACGGAGCTTGCTCATATTTGCGGTCAAAAGTTGAAAGAAAAAGATAATCGAGATTGCTACGTCGCCTTCGACTCCTCGCAATGACAAAAAAGAATACGAGCTAAATAGAAAATCCTTCAGTCGAAGCTTTTACATGATCCCCATGTTCCCCACTATCAATCTCACACTCAAAATCATAAATTGCCTGCAAAACTTCCTCGGGATTCTCAACGATTTTATAAACCTTTTCTTCCTCTGGACGAAGAAACATATTCTCTTTAAACGCCTTCATTATTTTATGCCAGAATTTTCCATAAAGAATAAGCGGTTTATGATGTCCAAAGTATAAACGCGCCAATCCCCATGCCATTCCAAATTCTGAAATCGTGCCTGTTCCACCTTTAAAAATCACATAAACCTGACCCTGTTTCATTAAAGTTAACGTTCTCTCAATATAAGTTTCAGTTTTTATCTCAAGATCAAGCAAATTTTTAGGATCTTTACCCTCAAAGTTCTTCATATCTTTAGGGTATAAAGTCACTCCGATAACTTTTCCATCAGCTTTTTTCGCACCTAAAGATGCAGCGAGCATTACTCCCGGACCTCCTCCGTTAACAATGGTGTAATCTGCTTCAGCTAAACGTTTTGATACATTAAAAACTTCCTGGAATAATTCTTCTTTATCACCAAGATTAGCGTAGCCAAAAATGGCTATGTTTTTAATTGTTTTTGCCCGAAGATCGCATTTTCTGCTTGCTTTAAAAAATTTCATTGAAGTTTAAGTATTCACCGCTTCCCAAAGTTTTTCAAGATTTGAATCAATATCACCTTTAATTAAAAAAGAACCCACCACTAATTGATCCACGCCTGCGTCTATTAACTCCCTGGCATTTAAGTCGCTAACCGCACCATCAACAGAGATTTTCGGAGCCCAATCGCGGGACTTTAGGTCTTTTATTTTTTGAAATGTTTCCGGCACAAATGGTTGACCCTGAAAACCCGGAACAACCCCCATAATTAAAACCATATCAATTTTATCTTTGTATAGTTCTATGACCGTAACGGGAACATCAGGATTTAATGCAATTCCAACTTCCATTCCTAATTTTTTTGCCTCATCGATTACCTCTTCAGGATTATTTTTTGATCCGAAATGAAAAATAACTCTATCAAATCCCGCTTCCTTTAGGGCAACCAGCCATTCAATTGGATATTCAACCATCATGTGTGCTTCCTTTTTGAGATTAAGAGGATAATCTTTTACCGGAATCGTATCTATTGTTTTATTTGGAACATAAATGTCGTCTGCAAAATCAATATGCACCCAGCCTTCCTGAAAAGAGTGTGACTTGTGTAACTGCTCAACATGAGCTTTATATTCTTCCGGGGTTTTATCTAAAATTGCGGGTAGTATTTCAATCATTTCTCAAGTAAGGATATCTTCGCTATCCTTCTGGCATGGCGCTCCTCACCTGTAAAAGGTGTTTCCAGAAAAATTTTAACAGCATCGAGCATCTGCCTTGGAGTTAAGAAACGAATACCCAAAGATAATATATTCGCATTATTATGCTCGCGGGTTAAATGAATCATTTCAAAGGAATCCTGACTCACAGCACCTGTTATGTCTATTGCCTGAACGGGAGGTTGGGGGGAATAAAACACAGCACATCTGACGTTTTTAAATTTATTTGCAACAATTGCCTCCCCCTGACCGGATCCTCCAAATATTATTCCAAAATCATCCGGGTTTGCCGAGATTTTTTCCGCAGCTTTTGAAATCCAATCAGGATAGTCATCGTTTGCATCAAAGCTAAACGGCCCGCAATCTTCCACGTCATAACCATCATTTTTAAGGAGCTGAAACACCTTATTTTTAATTTCATAACCTGCGTGATCAGTTGCCAGATAAACTTTCATGGCTACATTGTAAACTCTACAGTTAAAAGTGTAAACATGATCGGGTTTGATGCAGTTGAACACTTCATCTGTTTCCTGATATAAATAATAAACTCAACCTAAAAAGTGGGTTCTCGAGAATACCGGCTACGTGCCGGTTTTTTCGTGGGCGTCATTGCGAGGAGCCATGGGCGACGCGGCAATCCCAGATCTTTCTGAGATTGCTTCTTCACTTCGTGATATCGCAATGACGATCTAGTTGAAATATTTTACTAAACAGTTTATATTGGTTTTTCTTCGGATTTTGAGAATATGACATTGCCCGCAAGCCTCACATTTGTAGATATTGAAACAACAGGCGGATCAGTTACCCGCGACCGCATAATTGAAATCGGGCTTTTAAAAGTTATTGATAATAAAATCGAAACTACTTATAAAACCTTTTTAAATCCTGACCGGTTTTTACCTGATGAAATTCAATTATTGACAGGGATCACACCTTCTGATTTGGAGGGAGCACCAAGTTTTTTTGATATTAAAGACGAACTTCTCGAGTACTTTCAGGACGCTGTATTCGTCGCTCACAATGCACGGTTTGATTACGGGTTTTTAAAACAGGAATTTTTAAGATACGGCGTTAAGTTTAGTCCGAAACAATTATGTACGGTTAAACTTTCGCGTTTGCTTTTCCCCGAACACAGGCATCATAATTTGGACAGTATTATTGATAGATTCGGATTCACAATCGAAAACCGGCACCGGGCTTTTGATGATGCAAAAGTTCTTTGGGATTTTTATCAACAGGCTCAAACAAAAGTGCCGATGGAAAAGTTTTTAGATACAGTCGGGCATATTTTAAAAAAACCCAACACTCCCCCACAATTAAAAAATTTTGACTTATCTCATCTACCGGAATCACCCGGCGTTTATATATTTTACGGCAAATCCGGCGCTCCTTTATATGTAGGGAAGTCAAAAAATATCCGCGACCGGGTTTTTAACCATTTTTCAATGAGTTCAGGTAATTCTTTTGAGATGAAAATTTACAACCAGGTTGAATCTGTTGAGGTTATCCAAACCGAAGGGGAATTAGGTGCATTACTTCTCGAATCCGAGACAATTAAAAAATTACTACCTTTATATAACCGGATGCTACGAAATAAAGAAAAAATGGTGGTGGCAAAAAAGATTTCAGTTGACGGAGTTTTCGGGATAAAACTTGAAGAGACTGACTTTATCGATCCGGATTCCTTAGGTGACGTTATGGCAATTTATAAAACCCGGAAAGCTGCGAGAGAAGCTTTAGTTACCCTCGCCAAAGATTTTCAACTTTGCGATCGCTATTTGGGTTTAGAAAAAACTAAAACAGAATGCTTTAACGCCAGACTAGGGAAGTGTAAAGGAATCTGCGATGGCCGGGAAAATTCCATGAAATACAATTTAAGATTTATTGAAGCTTTTTACAGCTCAAAAATAAAATCCTGGCCTCATAACGGACCGGTTATTATCAAGGAAGGGAACGAAGGATTCCTGATTGATAAATGGTGCTTCATCGGCAAAGTAGATGAGGAAAACCAACCGTCCGGCCCGTATGAATACTCTTTTGATTTAGACTTTTACAAAATCTTTAAAAGATTTTTATATCAAACAAGCGACTCTAGTCGCTTGAAGATAGAAGGTTTCCCTTCATCCAATCCCCAAAACCGCTTTAGCCCCGTTTAATCTCTCTTTATTCGCCAAGTTTTCAACCGTTTGTTCTGCATATCTCCTTAAGAAAGGATTCACACCTAATACTCTTTCTCTTCCTGCCCTTTCGGAATCGGCAGAAGTTAAAATCCATCCGATGGCCTTTGCGGCAAAATCTCTCAATTTATCCGGCTCGCTTCTTCGGAGCAATCTGTAAGTAGTTAGCACTCCTAGCTCACCAACGCCTATACTTCTATTCGCACGCATTATTTGATCATGAACTTCACTTAATAACGCGGGCGTTCTTATTGCCGTAATAGCGAGCCTTAATTCAGCCTCAACCTGTCTTGCCTGAAAGTTTGTATTTTGACCACCGGTCATTTCAGTCGGTGCCCTTTCTGCAAACATCATAATTTTTCACCTCCATTTCCCCGGATTTGCAGTGTTCTGGCCACTTAATCACAAAAAAAGCCCTTGTAAAAACTCAAGCTTTTTCTTGAATTCCTACAAGGGCCTTTAACTTCAAATTGTCAATTGTGCATTGTCAATTCTAAATTATTTTTGGCGGTTCCACCTTGATACATTAAAACATTGCTGCTTTAATCTTTACACCCAGCTCCGGATATCCGACATTGGGCAATCCAAATTATACAGAATGGATTTACTCTGTAAGGTATTTTTACCTTCAGCTAACGGATCGCAACTCCGCTCAACGCCTGTAAAAGAAATTTACCAAAGCAATACGTAGCTGTCAACTGTTGTAAAATACCCTCATGCAAAATCAGGTAGTAAATTGTGTTCAGAGTCTTAGAACAGAGAAGAAAATTACTCAGGAGGAATTAGCTTCCGCAGTCGGCGTGACCAGGCAAACAATTATTGCAGTTGAAAAGGGAAATTATACCCCTTCGGTTTTACTGGCATTAAAAATTGCTAAATTTTTTAATACATCCGTTGAGAAATTATTTTGTATTAATGGGTTAAAATAAAGTCATGATTACTGAATCAATAACCGCGATTTTAATATTTATTATAGCTGTCATTTTCCTTAACCCAGGGCATCTGGCAATGCCTGACACCGTTAACTCACTTTTAATACTAGGTTTTATTGTGGCGTTTTTGGCATTTTCAGCTTTTGTATTAAAGGAAAAATCAACCGACGAAAGAGAGGCTCTTCATATTTTAAGAGCGGGCAGAGTTTCGTATTTAACAGGGGTAGGAGTTTTAGTTTTGGGGATTGTTGTTCAGGCATTGAAACACGAAGTTGACCCCTGGCTGGTTTTTGCGATCTGCGCAATGGTTTTATCCAAGCTCCTTTCGCGCATTTATTCCAGAATCAAATTGTAAAGTAGACTTGACATTATCTTTCCATTGGATTTAGAATAACTTAAGAGCTTATGAAATACACACTTTTCGCAATTTTTATAATTCTTGTTTTGGTCGGTGCAGGAATTTATTTTTTTAATCAGTCCCAATACAATCTCTCGGATACTTACTCAGATGATGCAATGATGAAAAAGGATGATTCTATGGAGAAAACTGATTCATTAGTGGACAGTATGGAAGGATCGGATTCGGGAATGGAAAAATCCGACGGCTCTATGGACGAGTCAGGGGGTCACGGTCAATATATTGAGTTTTCGGAAAGCGCACTTCAATCGGCAAATGGTAAAAGAGTTTTGTTCTTTTATGCAAACTGGTGCCCAACATGCAGACCTGCAGATGAGGATTTCAAGCAAAACTCAGCAGAACTCCCTGAAGGTTTAACCATTATTAGAGTTAACTATAATGATTCAGACACTGATGCAGCCGAAAAGGCTCTGGCTCAAAAATATGGAATAACTTATCAACATACTTATGTTCAAATTGACGAAGAGGGAAATGAAGTTGCAAAATGGAACGGCGGACAAACTGAAAAATTGCTTTCATCTATAAAGTGATAACATAAATTAAGAAGTTTCTATGATCCTTTTGATCTTTTTTGCATTCATCGCCGGAATTGTCACAATCCTCTCCCCCTGCATATTGCCTATTTTACCAATCATACTTTCATCATCAATCGGCACTCAAAATATCGGAAAGGGGAGACCGCTCGGAGTTATTACAGGATTTGTTTTATCTTTTACTTTCTTTACTTTATTTCTAACGGCAATTGTCAGATTTTCCGGAGTTTCAGCGGATGCACTCAGATTATTCTCGATTGTTGTCATCGGACTTTTTGGATTATCAATGCTGATTCCAAAAGTTCAGATTTGGCTTGAGATATTATTTTCAAAACTATCCCAATTTATTCCGCAATCAGGAAGTCAAACCGGATTTGGCGGGGGAGTGATAATCGGACTTTCGCTGGGACTTCTTTGGACACCTTGTGTTGGACCAATTTTAGCATCAGTTATTTCTTTAGCTATAACCGGAACAGTTAATTTAGACGTAGCTTTAATTACTTTTGCTTACGCTTTGGGTACTGCAATTCCAATGTTTTTTATTATGATCGCGGGGCAATCTGCCTTAAGGAAAGTTCCCTGGCTTTTAGCAAATACCGGAAATATCCAGAAGATTTTTGGAGTATTGATGATTCTTACAGCTCTCGCATTATTTTTCAATTTTGATAGAAAATTCCAAACCGCAATTTTGAATACTTTTCCTTCTTATGGCACAGGCCTCACAAGCTTTGAAGATATTCCTTTAGTTCATGACGCATTAGAAAGTTTATCCGGTGAAAAACCAAATCCTGCAGATATGGGCAAACCTTCATTTGATATGACTGAGGGAAAAGGGGAGCCGGCATCTGATTTTATAGTCGGAGGACAGTGGTTCAACTCCCCTCCCCTATCTCTACAAGATTTGCGTGGAAAAGTTGTACTCGTCGATTTCTGGACATATTCGTGTATAAATTGCCAGCGCACTTTCCCCTATTTAAAATCATGGAACGAAAAATACAAAGATAAAGGTTTAGTTATTATTGGTGTTCACTCCCCTGAATTTGAATTTGAGAAAAATCCTGAAAATGTTAAAAAAGCTTTAACAGATTTTGGTATCACCTACCCCGTTGTGCAGGATAATGATTTCTCAACCTGGCGCGCATATAACAACCGCTACTGGCCGGCAAAATATCTGATCGATAAAGACGGCAATATTCGTTACGAACATTTCGGCGAAGGTGATTATGACCAAACTGAAAAAATGATTCAGGATTTACTTAAAGAAACCGGATCTGATGTTACTGATTCAATTAACAATCCCGAACAGGAAATATTCTCCAGAACTCCTGAATTATATTTAGGCTACGGGCGAATAGAATTTTTATCATCACCTGAAACTTTAAAAAGAGACTCGACAGGTACTTACACTTCCTCCCCCACTCCTCCTGCAAATACTTTTGGATTTGTTGGTAATTGGAATGTGATGGAAGAATATTCAAATGCTAGTCAGGGTTCCAAATTATTTTTAAATTTCAATTCAAAAGAAGTTTATTTAGTAATGCGTCCTAAAGATCCGAATCAAAGCGCAAAAGTCAGAGTATATTTAGATGATAAATTAGTTTCAGAAACAGATTCTGCCGGAACGGATGTAATAGATAATGTTGTTACAATAAATGCGGATACGCTTTATAAATTAATTAACTTGCAAACTCCGGGTCAACATATTTTGAAATTAGAATTTTTGGATGACAACATTGAAGTCTATGCGTTTACTTTTGGATAAAATCACTGAGTTCTTTGATTCACTACGTAATAATCCAACAACCTTCTAATCATCGCCTGATAAGAAGCTTTATGTTTTTTAGCAGCTTTCTTGAAAAAATCTAAACTATCCTCAGTTAAAGTCAAAGTCACCCTTTTCTTTTTTCCTTTTAAACTTAGATCCTCGGGGCTTGGTAAAAAATCACTTATTACTCTTGCCTCAATTGGTTCATCTGTATAATTAATTTTGTTCTTCATATATTTTCTTTCCCTTTCTCCAGAATCCTGCGCCAATAATCCTTATTTTATTTCTCCTGTGAGTGAATCTAACTGTTAAGATTCCTCCTTTAACTTTTCCGAAGCAATAATATCTTTTCTCCTCACCGTGTGCTCAAGATCCTCTGCAATGACACGCTTTGGATCTATAAATGCAAATTGCGCAGTTTCAAAATCAATCCCGTGTTTATCAAAATTAGCCTTATTCTTATCCTCGTCCCACTCAAAGGAAATATGCATAAAGGAATTACCATATTAGCATATGTTTTGTCATACAGATTTATTGCAACAAAGTTTAAATTTTTGGATCCTGATACAGAAGTCTACGTTTTTACCGTTGATTAAAGCTTTAAATTAATACCAGAGATAGTAGTGCTGTTTCGCATCGCGATAACATTTTAAAACTCCCCTATAGAAACCAGATATTTGATCACCTCCAGCAACTAAGTTGGGGTGAGAAATAATTTCTTCTTCAGTCGGAGAGTACATCTTAAGTTGCTCCTTTTCCGTTAGGACTTTATTCACCTTAGCCGAACAAATATCATACAGAAAAACTCTCCCTCCAAGCCATATTACACCGCCTAACGGGAGTAATACAAAAATAAATATCAGTAGTGAAATTTTAACATTCATTTTTCTAATTTCTTTATCCACCATCCAATTTTAACACTTTTCAGCTTATTCTAGGTTCCGAGCATAATTAGCCTTATGAGATGCCTCCTTTAATAAGCCCCTTGCATGGTAAAATCAGGTTAATGAAAATTTTTATTTCCGTGTTAATAGTTATTATACTTCTTGCCGCTGCTGCAATTTTTTATCTTTATCCGACTTTATACGGTGTAATTCCTCAAAATGAAAATACTCCAAAATTAAGTGATATTTTGCATTCTGTTTCGCCTGTTCAAAATAATTCATCTACGCCTTCTGCGGACATTCCCTCTGAAACAATAATTACGGAAAATCTGGATACACCCTGGGCAATTGCCTTTCTTCCAGACGGAAGTATGTTAGTTACAGAAAGAAAAGGAACAGTTAGATTAGTTTCCAAAGATGGTCAGCTACAGACAGAACCTGTTGCAACAATTGCTAATTCAAAAGAAATTGGTGAGGGGGGATTATTAGGAATGGCTTTAGATCCTGAATTTATAAGTAATCAAAATGTTTATCTCTACTATACATATGCTGGTGAGGGAGAGAATACAAAAAATAGAGTTGTAAAGATGAAATATGCTAACGGAAAATTAACTGATGAACAAATTTTAGTTGATCAAATTCCCGGAGCCTCGAACCACAACGGTGGAAGAATTAAATTTGGTCCCGGAGATTTTCTATATATAACAACGGGCGATGCACAGGAACCATCACTTGCTCAGGATAAAAATTCACTGGCCGGTAAAATTTTAAGAGTTACTAAAGATGGGTATGCCGCACCGGGAAATCCATTTAATAATTTAGTCTATTCATGGGGACACAGAAACCCGCAGGGAATTGCCTGGGATAAAGAAGGCAATCTTTGGGGGTCTGAACATGGTCCTTCCGGAGGATCTTTAGGAACCGGTAATGATGAAGTTAATCTGATAGAAATTGGCAATAATTATGGCTGGCCGGAAATTCAGGGCGATCAAAGAAGGGATGGAATGATTACTCCGGTTAAAAATTCAACACCATCTGTTGCATGGGCTCCGGGAGATGTGGCAATTCTGGGCGATACATTATATTTCAGCGGTCTTCGAGGTCAGGCTTTATATAAAGCACAAATTCAGGGAACTCAACTTACGGATTTTCAGGAATTGCTCAAAGGAAAGTACGGCAGAATCAGAGAAGTTATAGCGGGACCCGATGGAATGATTTATATAACAACCAGCAATCGCGACGGACGAGGTGTTCCGAAATCTGAAGATGACAGAATTATTAGAATAAATCCTTCAAAAATATAATCAGGATTTTTGCTATGCAATTAATCCGCAAAAACTTTAAAAACAATCTCTACAATTTTAGAAAATTCGAAGCTAAGCAGAAAAAAATCCGTAAGTTGACTGGTTTTGATCCATTTTGTAGTTGTTGACAGTTTATGGAAGCGATACTGTATAAACTCTTTAATGCCCAACAGAAATCATACAAATTGGTTATTCATCTTCAACGTTTTTCTTGTTATTTCGTTGATTGTTACTCTAGCAGATCCTTCAAGTGTTAAATCCGCTGCTGCATCTCATGTCGTAATTTCAGAAGTTCAAATCGGAACGACTGGAGCTGGTACAAATGAATTTGTTGAAATTTATAATCCAACTGCATCTTCTGTTGATATCAGCAATTGGACTATCGCTAAAAAAACTGCGGCAGCTGATCCAGTTACCGAACAAGAATTACTTGCAACCGTTCCGGCATCAACCAACATCGCATCACATGGATATTATTTAGTTGCTAACGATGGGTATACCGGAACTGTAACTAGAAACCTCGGGTATAACGCAGAAGCTTTGGCATCGAATAATACGATTTATTTGAAAAACGGAAGTGGAACTGTAATTGATAAATTAGGATTGGGTACAGGCAATGATTTTGAAGGAACTGTTAAGGGGAATCCTCCTTCAGACGGAAGTGTTGAAAGAAAAGCTAATACTGACTCAACTGCCTCATCCATGACAACTGGTGCTGACATTTCGGCAGGAAACGGCGAAGATACCGATGTGAATTCCGCAGATTTTGTAAACAGGAATGTATCCGATCCCCAAAATGCTGCCTCTCCGATAGAACCTTCTATCTCAGCTTCACCCTCTGCATCAATAAGTCCTAGCGCATCAGTTTCACCAAGCTCTTCGCCTTCTGCAAGTCCCAGTGCTTCAGCAAGTCCAAGTGCCGCACCATCAGCTTCTCCAAGTGCTAGTGCGTCAGCATCTCCATCTGCTAGTCCATCAGCAAGCGCTTCTCCTAGTGCCTCGGCATCTCCGTCAACTAGCCCTTCAGCTTCACCTAGCGCAACACCAACTCCAAGCGCTAGTGCATCTGCATCACCATCTTCAACACCAAGCGCAAGCCCATCAGCTTCTGCAAGTCCAAGCATGAGCGCATCTCCATCTGCGACTCCTAGACCAAGAAAAACATTTGTATGCGAATTTAAACCAGTAACCATATCATTTGGAATATTTAAGAAATTTGAAGTGAAATTCCATATGCTAACTTGTGAATGGAAAAATCCCAGCTGAATTATCTAACTAACTTCTGAAGATTTTTAGGAATCTCTCTGCATTCACAAATTTTTTTGTATTCTCTTAAACTTTAAGTCACAAGCTTGGCATATGCATATGCCAATTAATTCTTTATTCTAAAATTGGATTTTTTGACATTATATTTTCTGAATACCATTTTGTATTAAGTGCCATATTAACTATTTTTCTTTTCCCAGGGCCATCGTCCGCTAACTTCAAGTTCAAAAGTAAAACTTAAGAATGTTCTGATTATAACAATCATTCCTAAAATCAAAACGCTTTCAAAAGTCGGATTTCCACTTCCGACAGAACGAATGATATCACCTGCAACTAAAAACTCTAGCCCCAGAAGAATGGCCTTAGCTAAATTTTGTCTTAATTTAATATATGAAACCTTAAGTTCCCTCTCAAAAAACCAATCTTTAAGAAATATCAAAACTGAAAGGAATAATCCGGTAACTAAGAGTAGAATTCCAAAAATATCTACAAGGCTACCAAGTTTAGCGACTAGCGCGAGATCTAAAAATCCAAAGGGTATCATTAATTAAGTATTCCACTATCTTAAATTTCTCGCAAGTGCAGTTAAGAAGTTATTTTAAAAGCCATCCAGACTCCTAAAAGTCCGCCAACAGCATTACCAATTATCGATGTAAAGGAAAATAGCTCAACGCCAAAAAGAAGCGGAAGGTAACCACCGACAATCGATCCTATTACCATACCCAGCATCACGATAGATTTTCTCGACATTTAATTTAGTCCTGTTAAAATATTCCACAATTAGAAATCTTAGTCAAGTTTAGGATAACGTCCAGCAGCGTTAGTATGAGCCTGCCTATCAGGGTGCTTTATATCATCATCACCTGAAAAGTCTTTACTATAGCCACTTAAGATTCCAGCTTCTCCTTGTTATACTTAATCTATGCTCAGAAAACACCAAAAATTTCTTATCGTTGGAATATTTTTATTTCTATTCTTAGCTCTCTATCTGAACAGATCATACGCTCATATTTTTGATTATGATGATTCCCGAAATTTGTTGACTCTTGAATTAAAAACAGAATACTCATTAACGGGTGGCCTCGGCAATAAAACTTTAACCTACGTCGCCTTAGGCGATAGTTTAACTTACGGACTCGGAGCACCTGGCAAAGAGTCGACCTTTCCTTATGTTATTGCGAAAGATTTACTTCGAGAAAATAAAACAGTAAATGTACATAACTTAGCAGTTTCAGGCGCTATAACCGATGAAGTTATGGAGACCCAATTGCCCCAGGCTTTAGAATTAAAACCGGATGTTGTGTCTTTAATGATCGGGACAAACGACGTGCATGATTATATTGATAAAGAAAATTTCAGAAATTCACTTGAAGAAATTATCGGTCATCTGCAAAAAGAAACTGATGCTCAAATTCTACTAATTAATATTCCTTATTTAGGGACTGCTGATTTGATTTTACCTCCACATAATTTAATTATGGACGAAAGAATTAAAGAGTTTAACGAAGTTATTAAAGAAATTGCACAAGGCAAAAATATTGAACTTGTAGATTTATATACAAAGTCATATGAACCCTTTAAAAATAATCAAAAATTGTATTACTCTATCGATAATTTTCATCCTTCAGGCGAAGGCTATATTTTATGGGGGGATTTAATTAATGGAAATTAATGTTGTTGATCCTTATTTTCAAACTCTTCTTTTCGGAATTCCCCTTCTGCTCTTAATCCTACTTACAACAAAAAAAGATAAAGAACCTCACGAATTAAATGTATCTCATACAAATCAATTAAAAGGTCTCGCGATTTTAATGGTTATTTTTTCTCATATCGGATATTTTCTTGATTCGGGCAACAGTTTTTTATATCCGTTTTCAGTTGCCGGCGGAGTAGGGGTCAATATCTTTTTGTTTCTCTCAGGGTTTGGACTTACTCTTTCTGCTTTAAAATCTCATCATTCAGTTTTAGGTTTTTACATTAAACGTTTAAAAAGAGTTTATTTTCCGATGTGGCTTTTTTTAACCGCTGTTTTATTAATTGATTTTTTCGTTTTGAAGGTTAGCTATCCCACTCAAACGATTGTAAATTCATTTATCGGTTACTTTCCAAATGCCGAAATTTACGACAGCATAAACTCCCCTCTTTGGTATTTTTCATTTATAGTTTTTTACTACTTAATTTTCCCCTTAGTTTTTTTCAAAAAAAATCCATTGGTTTCTGTTCTTTTAGTTTTACTCATCAGCTTATTTGTTTTAAAAATCGAGTTACCTGTTGTTCCTGATGTTTTTAAACTTTATAAACTTCACTTCTTAGCTTTTCCAATCGGAATGTTTTTTGCAATCCTAGAAAGCGGAAGATTTAAGGTCAGCAGTTTAGTAAAAAGTACCCATCCGGTTTTAAAAATTATCCTGAGCATACTATTACTGGCTTCAATCTCTTATACCGCAATTAATTCCGGCGTTGGCGAAAGAACAATGATCGAACAATTTATAAGTTTGATAACTATGATTTCATTTATTTTCATTGTTTTGCTTTTGCCATTTAAATCCGGTTTTCTTGCATTACTCGGAATTTATTCTTATGAAGTTTATTTGATCCAATGGCCAATTCTTTATCGTTATGATTTTATTTACAAATATTTACCGGCTTGGATTTCCACTCTTTTATATCTTGCGTTATTTTTAGGGATTAGTTGGGTGATGAAAAAAATTGAAGGAGTTATTTTAAGACCAGATAAAAAATAGGCAGCGGATCCGGTATGAAAACAATTCTCACCCTAACTTCACTGTGCAGTGTGACATTCTGAATACATGCATTTGACTTTAACGGGAAAAATTACTTGTTAAGAAGTGTAATTGTAATTTGAAGGACAGATGCAAATGATACCCAGAGTAAGTATGGAATTTGAATATATGCAATCCACCTCATGTGTGGATAGATAACAATCATTGCCCAAATTATTGTTATAAGAACGAACAAGATATCAATACTAGCAAGAAGATTATTTTTAAGTCCAAATTGGATAGGAGTAAACGCAAAGTTAAAAATGAGATTCAGCACAAATGGCAAAATAACTATCATTGGTATCTGTTTTTGAAAAGCCATCAAAAAAACTTTCCCGAACGAAAAGGCAATAAGAATATAAAGCACAGTCCAAACTGGACCGAACAAAAAAGATGGCGGTGCCCAAGAAGGTTTTATTAATTGTTGATACCACGTATATTCAGTATTCATATTGTTATTATAGCTTAGCTACCAATAGGGCAAGTGTTTTTCCCTAAAGCTGCATAAAATCCGCACCAACTAAATATTGCTTCAAAAAGAGCAAAGCCTGAGAAAAAGATAAGCAATGGACTCCATGTTGTTGTAATTGCCAATACGAGTAATGCTACTGCAATAGCGAAACGAATAAGACGATCAGAACTGCCTATATTTTTATGAACTTTTCGATTGTTAGCCTTTGCAAACTTTTTTAATACAAACCGGTAGATAAATCCAAAAATGAAGGCAAGCAAATACATAACAAGAATTAAACCCCATCCAAATGGAGACATAATAAAGCCTATCGGTGACTCGCCAAAGAAATCGCGCTTCAAGCCGGGAATAAGATTAAGCGCATTTACTCCTTCTTTGCCGTCAAAAGCCTCAATTTCCCCAATCGCAAGAGAGTACTTGCTATCGTTATTTTTACTGGAAACTACAATCGTATATTGACCAGCTTGTGCACGCACTTTGTATTCGCCGCCATCCCAGTAGGTACTTTGTCCAAATGGTTCGAAAAATGTCTTCCATTCTGCATCGCTTCCGCCAATAGTTTTAATAAGTTCTTCCCCGCTATATATTTCGGCAGCAACGTCTCTTTTTGGAATTCTTGCATCTGGTACTAGAATACCAACATACAAATTAAACTCTTCGGCTGAATCTATTGTATAGATATGTGATTTACCGGAAAGCGTACCATAATAAGCCTTTGAAATTTCAGGATCTACAACAGTAGTTGAGTCGTTTTCGACAATCCTTGGTTGGTGAGCAAAAATATGTGTTGGAGAAAAAATAATTGTTGCAAGAAAAAAAGTAAGAATAAACTTTTGTAACATTTTCATAGTATTTATAATGTATAAATTCTAGAAAGCTAGCCTGCAGACTAGCTTTCTTGCTTGTACTATTGGGGCATGAGTACGGTATCGATAACATGGATTACTCCATTTGATGCCTCAATATCAGCTGTTGTAACGGTAGCATCATTAATCATGACTTTACCATTTTCAACTTTAACATCTACTTCACTTCCTTCAACCGTCTTGGCCGAAGTCATACCTGCTACGTCTTTTGCCATCACTTTTCCGGCAACGACGTGGTAGGTCAGTATTTTGGAAAGCTTGTCTTTGTCTTTCAAAAGAGCTTCAACTGTTCCTGCTGGTAATTTAGCAAACGCCTCATCAGTTGGTGCAAAGACCGTAAATGGTCCTGCTCCTGATAGCGTCTCAACCAACCCTGCAGCTTTAACTGCTGCAACCAATGTTGTAAAATTACCTGCTTCTACTGCTACATCGACTATTGTTTTATTATTCATTACTTTCTGATCAGTCTCCATAACGGCCGTAGCGGGTGTCATATCTGTTGATTTAACCATAGATGTATCTTTCTGCATGTTCATTACAAATACTCCTGCTACAACAAGTAAAACTATACTTCCTATTACCATTAATAATGTGGACTGTTTCATATTTTTTCACCTCCTTTCAATGCTCTTATTAAAAAATTAAACATCCTATCAACGAGTTCTTTTTTTTCTTTACCTTTTGGTACATGGGGATAGTATTCGAGAAGAAATCCATTAATGGAATGCGTTATCACTTTTGCATCATCTTCGAGATTTTCGACATAAAATTCTTTCGTTTCCATTCCAAATCGCAATACTTCTTCTATGTGAAGCGAGCTTTTATCAGGAACGTAACCATTTTTGAATCTTTTAAACTTATTACGGTACGCAAGGTAATATTTAAGTACAGCAACAATTGATTCCTGGTTGTCAATTTGAAATTCAATGCGCTGCCTTAGCATGTCTGAGGCTGTTTTCATTTTTGGTAGCCTTGAACGCTTAGTACCTAAATTTTTGTTCAACATTTCAAACATTTCTTTTAACAAAGCATCCTTGTCTTCAAAATGATGATAAATTACAGATGGACTAATTGGAATTTGCTCGGCTAATGTTCTGATACTAAATCCCTCATAACCACTCAAAGCAAAGGTAGGTACTGTTTTTTGGAGAATTATTTGTTTTGTATCTTGTTTCATATATAGAACGAATGTTCTAACAAATATAGAACACTTGTTCTGGTATGTCAAGGGGTAATAAAATGAGGATCGTCGATTAATTTAGAATTTAGTTAATCTCAGACTGTAGGCAATAAGCATTCACACGATTTATATTTAAGTATTTCTTTCTGCTATGAAATTGTACTAATCATAATATTTAGCTTTATTTTGCCAACTGTCGATTTTTGATCAAGAGTAGAATTATGCGAGTATCCACGAAGAGAAAATTCCTCAACCAGTTCTTGGTGTCGAAGATACAGGGCTTTTTTCTTACCAACTCATCGTAAAGTCTCCTGGTGGCGAGAGTAACCACCAACGCCTTTATGTTTTGTTAAAATATTCCATAGACCATGCAGCTCTCTATGCTCTGCGAGTAAATGCTTACGGCATAAATATCTTGGATGAATATCCCAAACCCTCATAGATTTTGATACCAAGTGTATGTGTTCATAGAATTATTTTATCACTTCAACTTCATTTTCTGTTTCTTTGGCAATGGTAGATATTGCGCTGTAATCTGAATCAATTCAGAAAGCCACTCTCGATCGTCAATTCTATCCTCATCAATCACCATTGAAATTTTAGCGCCTCTATAGGCATTGCCTTCTTGGTAATATTTACCAACAAATTTTTTCCCTTTATCTGTTCTCTTTATATAAAGCTTGTCATCGCAAACCAAACCGACAACCTTGTCGTCATAATACAAGGCATATTCGCTAAACATCTTCCGCGCTGAAACACCCCTTAGGGCTGTCAGCTGATCTAATATGTAATCCACTGTTCCCTGCCTTGTCGCCATAAATCTATTCTGTTTTAGTCCCCTTGGCAGGCTTATAATTTCCCGGATAGCATTTTGGGCAGACAAGTAACTCTCGGCTTCGTATAAATTCATGTCCACGACTGCAAGTTTTCTTTTGTGATTTTGATAATTTCGTTAATCTATTAGTGGTGAGCTAGTCGAACCATTCTACAACTACCACCTCCCCCACCGGACTTGAGATTAAAGGTTTCTAACCTCCTTTATCAATAGTGCCCAAATGCGTGTGCTTGAAACCAGTATCAAGTTTCAGACCAAAACCAAACATCCGATCCATACTGATGTGTGCCATCCAAATAACGGAGATCGGCAAAAGCACAACTACATTGAAAAAAACATACATGCCAAGTAATGCGATCGGAATTATGTATGTATGTCCAAGATTATATATGAACGCACCGATTTTTGAGCTTTTAATGTAACCGACCATAAATAAATCTGGAACAAGCAGGAGTACGAAAAAAAGCCACCAGCTGGCACCAATAAGATAGTACGCCCACACCATGGCAATAAAAAAAGCAGTTGCTTCTAGTTTTAAAATAGACACTATGGTCATACTATTTGGGTATTTGCCACAACTAGATGTGACCTTCTCAACAAATATCCAATTAC
>JAKFWZ010000102.1 GCA_021731695.1 Candidatus Daviesbacteria bacterium
AACTATATGATATTCACTAAAACAAAATTAAAAGACGCTTTTGTTATAGATTTAGAAAAACGCGAAGATGAGCGTGGATTTTTCGCCAGAACTTTTTGTGTTAACGAATTTAAAGATGCAGGAATTGAGATAGAAATTCTTCAGGCAAATACAAATTTAAGTTTAAAAAAGGGAACACTTCGTGGAATGCATTTTCAACACTCTCCTTATGAAGAAGATAAAGTTGTTAGATGCACAAAGGGTGCGCTATTTGATGTAATTATCGATTTAAGAAAAGATTCAGCAACATATAAGCAATGGTTAGGAGTTGAGCTATCCGAATATAATCATAGAGCATTATTTGTTCCAAAAGGTTTTGCTCACGGATTCGTAACATTAGAAGACAATACTGAGGCTAATTATTTAGTTTCTCAGATTTATACACCTGGAGCTGAAGGTGGAATCAGATTTAACGATCCCTTATTTAATATCGAATGGCCGATTGAACCAATTTATGTTTCAGCAAAAGACGCAAACCACCCGGATTATAAAGGATAAGCAAAGCTTGAGACCTTGTCAAAAGCTGAGCTTGCAAAGCCATAAAATATGATAATTATTGATACAGCATTAGAAAAATTAGCAGCAGAAGGAAAGTCCATTAAGGTGGGAATGGTTGGGGCTGGATTTATGGCCTCAGGAACTGCATTAGAATCTTTTAAATACACAAAAGGAATTACAATCGTTGCAATTTCAAATCGAAATTTAGAAAAAGCCAAAAAAGCATATACACAAGCTGGCGTTGAAAATGTAAAAGAAATAAATTCTCAAGATGATTTAGATAATTCTATAAAAGCTGGTGAATTTTCGGTTACAGCAGATCCTATGTTTTTATGTAACTCGAAAGATATTGATGTCATTTTAGAAATGACTGGAAATGTTGAATTTGGAGCGAACGTTGCACTTAAAGCAATTAAGAATAAAAAACATTTTGTTTCTTTTAATGCTGAACTTTTTGGGACTCTCGGAGCCATCTTAAAAAAATATGCTGATGAAGCGGGAGTTATTTTTACCTTAGCAGATGGTGATCAGCCAGTTGTTCAAATGAATCTTTATAGATTTGTTAAAGGTATTGGTATTCGTCCTGTACTCGCTGGAAATATAAAAGGACTTCAGGATGAATATAGAAATCCTACAACTCAGGAAGGTTTTGCAAAAAAGTGGGGACAGAATGTTGAAATGGTTACATCATTTGCTGACGGATCTAAAGTTTCTTTTGAACAAGCAGTTGTTGCAAACGCTACTGGAATGGGTGTTTTAAAAAGAGGAATGACAGGTCCAACAGTTGAAACGGGTACTAAAATTGATGAATCTGTAAATTGGTTTCCTCAGGATAAATTAATTGAAAGTAATGGTGTAGTTGATTATGTGGTTGGTGCTTTTCCAGGACCAGGAGTGTTTGTTCTCGGAACGATTAATGATCCGATTCAAAAACATTATTTAAATTTATATAAACTAGGCGAAGGTCCGCTATATTGTTTTTATACTCCATATCATCTTTGTCATTTTGAAGTTCCGAATACAATTGGAAGAGCAGTGCTATTTAATGATGCAGGCTTAACTCCAATGGGTGCCCATACAGTTGATGTTTGCGCAGCTGCTAAAAAAGACTTAAAAGCCGGAGAAATATTAGATGGAATTGGCGGATATATGGTTTACGGACTTTGCGAAAATTCGGAAACCTTTATGAAAGAGAATCTTTTGCCGTTAGGATTGATGGAGGGATGCAAATTAAAAAAGAATATTAAAAAAGATGTTGTTTTAACTTTTGATGATGTTGAACTTGATGAAACTTTATCATCGGTAAGACTTTGGAAAGAGCAAGTAAAAATATTTTTTGAAAAATGAAACTAAATGAAAAAAAACTTAAAATTAAAACTGCTTAATTATTTTTTTAAATTTCTTTCTCTCTTAGGATTAGGACTTGTTGTATTATTTTTATTCTCGCTATCTATAAAAGGTGAAGCAGGAAACCCTTTGTATTTTCAAACTGAACTCAGCACAAAAATTGGTGGACCATTTGAATCATCCGGAACAAATTCAAGATATGCTTTAACAAAATCTATTGTTGATTCTAATTCGTTTTTCTTTACCGAAGAACTTGCGAAATTTGCATCTCCGGATTTAACAATCTATAAAGGAAGATATACGACTTTATTTACACCCGGAGTTTCATTTGCGGCAGTACCATTTTATTATTTAGGAAAATTGGTTGGAGTCCCGCAATTTATTACATTTCTTTCGACTTTATTATTTGCTTCATTTAATATTTTACTTATTTATTTAATCTCCAGAAAACTTAAAGCAACAAAGGTTTTTAGTTTAATCGCAGGACTTATTTTTGCTTTTGGAACAAATGGCTTAGGTTATTCGTCAAGTATGACTCAACATCATTTGAGTGTTTTATTAATTCTTTTAGTAATTCTAAATTCAATTAGCAAAAGAAATCTTGTTAACAATTTAGTTTTAGGACTTTTAATTGGTGCAGGAATTTTAGTAGATATTCCAAATGCGTTTATGATGGCGCCAGCTGCAATTTATGCATTTTTTAAACATTTTCAAATTGAAAATGTTGAGGGAAAAAGTAAACTAAAAATAAATCCATTTTTTGTTGCAATCATTGTCGGACTTATACCAATGGCAGTAATTTTTGGTTGGTATAATTATTCAACAAATGGTTCGTTTACTGTACTTGCCCAAAGCATCGGAAGAAGCGACTTTTTTGCAACCGATGAAATAAAAGAAATAAATAAACAATCCAGCTCAAATTTTTCAAACGAAGCTCCTGAATTAATTCCTTTTGCAACCAGACTTCAATTTAATGGAGCATATATATTATTAATCAGTAATGAAAGAGGAATATTCTTCTACAATCCGATCTTATTTTTTGGATTATTAGGATTGTTCTTAGCATATAAGAACAGAACAAATAACGATTTAGTTGTTTTAATTACAGCGATTGTTTTAGTAAATATAACAATGTATTCAATGTTTGGAGATCCGTGGGGCGGATGGTCGTATGGACCAAGATATTTAATTCCATCAATTGCTTTGCTTTCTGTAGGGATTGGGTATGCTTTAACCAGAGTTGATAGAAACCCATTTGCGATAATTCTTTTTGCAGTACTTACAATCTACTCTGTGAGCGTAAGCGTTTTGGGTTCAGTAACTACAAATCTTCTTCCTCCAAAAGTTGAGGCGGAAAATTTAGCAACTCCAGTGCCATATACATATTTGTATAACTATCAAATGGCTGAGAGGAACCAATCAGGTGTATTGATCTATAATTTGTATTTAAAAAATATTATGAATGTAAAAATATTTATTTATGTTTACTCGGCTTTAATTGTTACTTTAATTTTTTCATTACTTGCAGCAGGAATTATTTTTAAGGAAAAGGAGAAAAGTGTTTAATCTTTCAATCAATATTAATTTTTTAAATAGATTTGTAAAAAGACTGGAAAAATCAGCATTAGCAATTGTGATTTATTTACTGATTTTAATTTCAGTTGGGGCTTTTCTTTATTATTATTTCAATGGTTTAGGACTTGCTTATAACGATGCAAGATCTCATTTAGATATTGGAAGAAGAGTTGTTGAAGGATTAAAGCCAGGTGCTGCGCAACTTGGGTCTGTTTGGTTGCCGCTTCCGCATATCTTAATGGTTCCGACCATCTGGAATGATTTTATGTGGCACTCAGGTTTAGCGGGTGCAATCGTTTCAATGATTTCCTTCGTTGCAACTGGAGTTTTAGTTTATAAATTTTTAGAAAAAATTGGTGTAGGAATTTTTGGAAGAATAATTGGAGTTCTCATATTTGCAGCAAACATTAATATTCTTTATTTGCAATCAACTGCAATGACCGAACTTTTACTACTCGCAGTTATGACTGCGGGAGTTTATGAATTAATGCTTTGGCACAAAAACGGAAATGTTTTGAATTTAATTAAAGCTGCTTTTTGGGTAATGCTTTCAACTTTAACAAGATATGATGGATGGTTCCTGTTTGTTTTTACTTCCGGCCTCGTTGTATTAAATGTTTGGAGAAAAGAGAATTTTAAATTCAGCTGGAGAAATCTTACTAAGATGGAGGGCGCATATATTTTATTTGCTACCTTAGCCGCTTTTGGAGTTTTTCTCTGGTTACTTTGGAACTTACTAATTTTTAAAGATCCACTTTATTTTGCTTTTGGTCCATATTCTGCGCATACACAACAGGATCAATTGGATGCTGCTGGAATTTTAAGTACAAAAGGAAATATTGTTTTGTCAGTTAAACATTATATGTATGCTCTTGTTTATAACTCAAACTTATTTATCTCGGTTTTGGCTTTTTTTGGAGCAGTATATTTATGGCTTGATAAAAAAGTTTCAACTGGAATAAAACTTGCGTCAACTGCATTAACAGTACCTTTGTTATTTAACGTTATTGCTTTATATTTCGGACATTCAGTTTTATTTATTCAGGGAATTTCCGGAAATACATGGTTTAATGTTAGGTATGGAGTCATGATGGTTCCATCAATTGCAATTTTTACCGGATTTTTAGTAGATAGATTAAAAGATTTTAGATACGTTTTACTCGGACTAATTCTCTTGGTTATCACAATTCAATTCACAAGTTACGACGCTGTGACTATTGATGATGCCAGAGTTGGTTCATCTCAGAAAAATGTTTCAGAAGTATCAGGATGGCTCGGTAGAAATGCAGCAGATAAAGAGGGTTACATTTTAATTTCAGCAGCTTCTCATGACGCGATTATTTTTTCATCTGGATTACCAATGAGTAAATTTATTCATGAAGGTACTGGAAGATATTGGGAGTCGGCAACAACAAATCCTGAAAGATGGGCGAGATGGATAATTATGCGTTCATATGACGATAACGATCAAACATGGAGAGCTGTTTCAAAAACACCTGATTTAAATGGCTATAATCTGATTGAAAAATATCCGTTTGCAGATATTTATGAATTGAGGGGTGAATTTTTACCTAGTTTAAATACAAAGCCTGTACTTGGTAAACAGAGGTGATCCTTGGATCATGATTTCTTTTTGGCCAGCGTAAAGTGTAAAAACACAATGTTCAAATTTATTATGAAAAGTAAATATATTCTTATTGCTTTAGTGCTTACTATCCCGATTATCATGTTGCCCTTTTTATTGAAGGAGCAGGTTGAAAAAAAAGAGCCTTATTGGGAATTTAGATCTGTTGATACTGTTAAATATTCAAGAGATGTTGCAGGTCAGATGTTAAAAAACCCGGATTTTGATGAAGTAATAGATAAACAAATAGCTGATATCGCCTCACTTGGTGCCAGTCATGTAGCCATAGGTTCTCCCTATGACCAAAAATATGTACCGTTTTTAAAAAGATGGGTCAAAGCTGCAAGGAAAAATAATTTAAAAGTCTGGTTTAGGGGAAATTTTAACGGTTGGGAGAATTGGTTTGGATACGAAAGAATTGATAGGGAGCAACATAAAAAATTACTCAAGGAGTTTATAGTAGATAATCCGGATTTGTTTGAAGATGGAGATATTTTTACCTCATGTCCTGAATGCGAAAATGGTGGACCCGGCGACCCCCGTCTAAACGGAGACCCGGAAGGACATAAACAATTTTTAATTGATGAATATAATATTTCAAACGAAGCATTCGGTAGTATCGGCAAAAAGGTAAATTCGGGTTTTTACTCAATGAATTTTGATGTCGCTAAATTGATCATGGATTCTGAAACCACCAGAAAGTTAGGAAACGTTGTGGTTATTGATCACTATATAAAAGATCCGGTTCAGGTTTCAGAAGATGCTAAGTTCATCGCAAAACAAAGTGGCGGAAAAGTAGTTTTAGGTGAACTCGGAGCTCCAATTCCTGATATTCATGGGGAGATGACTGAGGAAGAACAGGCTGAATGGATCAAACAGGCTCTGGAAGAGGCAGTCAAAACGCCGGAAATTACAGGTATAAATTACTGGGTTAATGTCGGAGGCTCAACGAGGCTTTGGAATGATGACGGACAAGCGAGAAAAGCAGTTGATGTTATAAAGACATATTATAGTGAAACTAAACTGCAAGCTCCTCGTTGATTGTAGCCCATAGTCGTGATATAATATCCCATAAGATTTTTTCAGAGGTTAAAACCTTGAAAGATTTTGTATTAAAGGTTTTTTTATGAAGATATTAGCTTCAGTTTTGATTACTTTTGTTTTGTTTTTATCTGTCGCGTTCAATGCGCAGGCTGCTACTGCTCCCAAATTCACTTCATGCGTAAATCCACAGGGTGAGATTGTTGCTCAATATGCTTACGGAACTCATGGTATAGCTGGAAAAACAGCTTCATTTGAAGGTAGCGATGCAGTTTACAAACTCTCAGGAGACGCATTAACTCAATGTTTTTGTTCCTCAAACGGAACAGGAATTCAGACAGACTGGTGGAAAGTTTCATCTCTAACTTCAGAAGAAATTGATTTATTAAAATCTCAAGGCTGGATTTATATTCCAATCGGAGCTTTATGGGGGCTTAGCGTTGACCCATATTTAACTTTAAACTCAGAATTTGTTTGTAAATCCGGACCAAATGGCGGAAGTGGTGGAAGTTCAAATGGAAGTTATTCAGGATCTTCAAGTTCGAATGGTGGTAACGGAGGAGTTTTAGGAGCTGCGGTTGGGGGAGTTGGTAGCGTTCTAGGTTTAGCTTCTACAGGTAATACAAAATTACTTTATTCAATATTTACGTTTTCAGTATTAGCTCTTCTTTCCGGTGTGTTTCTTAAATTTAGAGCAAAAAAATTGACCAAATAATTTCATTTCAATGAATGAGTATAAATGCTATTCATCGTAAATTATGAACATAAAAATACCTCGAGTAAATTCTTTAGCCAATCTTTTTTTGACAATTTCTGCTATAGGTTTTTTAACCACAGGATATTTTCTCTACGAACGAAATAACCCTCAAAATTTAGCTTTTGATGTAAATGTTTCAGAAAAAAGCTATCAAGCTGAAATTACCAGTGAACCCGTAGGAATTGAAATAAAAGATCAAAACATTTTTCTTCCGATAATCCCTGCTGAAATTAAAGACAACAAATGGGAATCTTCCTCAAAAGGCATTTCATATCTTAAATCTTCTGTTATACCCGGACAAACAGGTAACAGCGTTTTATATGGTCATAACTGGCCTAATTTATTAGGAAACCTTAAAAATGTTAAACCAAATCAGAAGATAAAAATATTTTATGCTGACGGCAGTTCTATGGAATTTTCAGTTGAATATACAACTGAAGTTAAACCTTCTGCAATTGATGTAATAAAACCATCAAACAATAAGAAATTAACAATTTATACTTGTAGCGGATTTTTAGACAGCAAGAGATTTGTTGTTGTGGCAATTCCTTTAGTCTAAAATGGCCGCATGTTTATTAAGCTTTGGAAATTTCTCAATAATGACATTGTCTTTTGGATATTTGCGTTAGTGCTATCATTATTTTCAGCCCTCTATATTATTAATAAAGAAGATATAAAAATAACAGTTACGTTTGGTGAATCATACGGACATAAGACTTTTACAATAGGTCGCTAGGCAAAACCTGCGATTCTTCGAATCTAAAGCAGAGCTTGCAAAGTCATAAGCAGCGCTTGCGTCTAACGCCTAAAGTAAACTTACGACTTTGTCTTAGAAAAAGCTTGCCAAATCTGACCACTGGTGGTATAAACTTTTATGGGATGAGTGAAAAAAGCTTTACGGTAATTTTTATAGCCATTACAATTGTTGCAGTAATAGGGATTGTCACCTCCCGTCTTATCAGTTCAACTCCAGCAGTAGCGCCGCAAGCTTCAGGCCCAAGCTCTACAGAGCCGGTTGAAGAAGAAGCATCGCAAGCTGCAGCTAAAACCGATTCTATGAATGCAAAAAAAACATATGCAAAAGCGCCTGCTTCGATGTCTGTCGCAGAACTTAAGAATAGAAAAGCAGTAATTGAAACAAATAAAGGAACGATTGAGTTTGAAATTTATCCGGAAGCTAGCCAGGCTGCAACTAATTTTATCTTTTTAACTAATGAGGGTTTCTATAATGATTTAACTTTCCATCGCGTTGTTCCCGGATTTGTTATTCAGGGAGGGGATCCTTTAGGAAATGGACAGGGCGGACCTGGTTATCGCTTTAACGATGAACCGGTCAAAAGAAAATATGATAAAGGAATTGTGGCTATGGCAAATTCAGGACCAAATACTAACGGCTCACAATTTTTTATAATGCTTGATGACAATCCTGATTTGCCTGCAAAATATACGATTTTTGGAAAAGTGACGAAGGGACAGAATGTTGTGGATAAAATTGCCGTTGGGGATGTGATGGAATCTGTTTCAATAGCGCCTCTAAAATAATTTCGTTTATCGTTTATCGTTTATCGTTTATCGTTTATCGTTTATCGTTTATCGTTTATCGTTTATCGTTTATCGTTTATCGTTTATCGTTTATCGTTTATCGTTGTCTTCCATGAACTAACTAACCAATAACCAGCTAACCGAATATCCCGTGATACACTATTTGAATGACTGGAAGAACCCATGATCTTGCAGCTTTTACCGCTTTAAGCTTTGTTGTAGCAACTCAACCAATTCCGCCTGATTTAACTATACCGACTGTTGTGGTGGCTTTATCTGCTAACTTTGTCGGAGGACTGGCTCCGGATATAGATCAATCAACTGCCGAACTTTGGGGAAGAATACGTGGAGGGTCTATTTGGGGAAAATTATTTGCGCCTCTTTTTGGCGGACATAGATTTATTTCCCATTCAATACTCGGAATATTTATTTTCGGATATGCAGTGAAATTTTTTCTCGGCGCAATTAGTTCTATCTTAATAGTTAATATGGATGTGGTCTGGTGGGCGTTTATGATTGGGTTTGTGGCGCATTTAGTAATGGATACATTCACCCGCGATGGTGTTCCATGGCTTTTTCCGATCCCGATTAAATTTGGAATCCCGCCATTTCGCGCGCTGCGTATTAAAACCGGTGGGTTATTTGAAAAATCAATTATATTTCCCGGGCTAATTGCCGCTAATATTTGGATTTATTACCACTATAACGCTAAGTTTTTAGATATCCTCAAGCACTACATCAACTAAAAGACACAATATATAGTGTATTGACAACTTCGTAAGACAATATGCTAATCTTATTCTAAGAAACAGTACATATTGAGTTCTTTGGAGGTAGGTTATACAATATATTGTATGTATTGTCCATATTGCAGAAACACGCAGAGCAGCGTTATTGATAAAAGGCCGGTTTCAGGTACGGGAGAAATCAGACGCAGACGGGAGTGCCTGAAATGTAAAAAAAGGTACACTACGTATGAACGGGCTCAGACAGTTGAGCTAATAGTTGTTAAACGTGATGGTAAACGTGAGCCTTTTGATATCAGTAAGATTAGAGCAGGACTCACCAAGGCACTTGAAAAAAGACCTTCGTTTGAAAATATTGAGGCCATTGCTTTAAAAATTGAGCGGAAGATCCGTTCAAAAGATGCCTTTGAAGTTGACAGTAAAATAATCGGCAGGGAAGTTTTAGCAGAACTTAAAAAAGTTGATCCTGTTGCTTATTTAAGGTTTGTTTCAGTTTACAGACAGTTTAAGGTACCGGGTGATTTTACAAAAGAACTTGAGTCGTTTATAAAAAACTAGACTGTAGATGATAGAGTATGGAAGATAGTGGTCGGAAGGTAGAAGATCGATTGTTGCTTTTTTCTATTTTCAATTTTCAAAAATACTATCCTTTACTTTCTATAATCTATTGTCAAAAAGGATTTAAATAATTATGAAAAACACAAAAAACAAAAACACTAAATCAGTAGCGTTGCAAATTAGTGTTCCTTCCGAAAGCAAGAAAGCCTCTTCAGGCGAGCCAAAAGTTATTGCTTTTGATGAGGGCATTTTGCCTCAGATGAAAACTAAAACTGAACTAGACGGTATTCGCCAAAAAGTCTTCATGGATCGATACTCACTTAAAGATGCAGAAGGTAATCCAACTGAATTTACTCCTGAAGAAATGTGGCAGAGAGTAGCTGCGGGTATTGCCCAAATGGAAAAGACTCATGCTTTAAGAAAAGTCTGGGCTCAGAAATTCTATGATGCAATGGAAGGATTTAAATTTGTTCCGGCTGGTCGTATTCTTTCCGGCGCAGGTACAGGTTATGAAGTAACCTTCTTTAATTGTTATGTTATTCCATCTCCAAAAGATTCAAGAGCCGGAATTATGGAAAATATTACTCATACTGTTGAAATTCAGGCCCGTGGCGGAGGAGTTGGAATTAATCTTTCATCTTTAAGACCTCATGGCGCGAGAGTTAAAAAAGTTAATGGAACTTCATCAGGTCCGGTTTCATGGGCAAAACTTTATTCAGCTGCAAATCATGATGTTATCCAGCAGGGTGGTTCAAGGAGAGGCGCTTTAATGTTAATGCTTCATGACTGGCATCCTGATATTGAAGAGTTTATTCATGCAAAAGCAGACGGAAAATCAATTCCCGGAGCAAATCTTTCGGTTTGTATCTCAGACAAATTTATGGAAGCTGTAGAAAATAATTCAGATTGGGTAACGATGTTTCCTGATGTATCTGATCCTGAATATGATGATAAATGGGACGGCGTTATGGAGAATTGGCTTGAAGCAGGTGGAAAAGTTATTGAGCATAAAGTCTATAAAGCCCGTGATATTTGGGATCAAATCTGCACAAGTGCATGGAATAGTGCAGAACCAGGTCTTCACTTTTTGGAGCGATCGAATAAATGGGGAAACACATGGTACTTTGAGAAGTTGTTAAGTACAAACCCTTGCGGCGAACAACCGCTTGGGGCATGGGCAGTATGTAATTTAGGTGCGATGAATTTATCGGCTTTTGTTAATGATTCCGGCGAATTCGATTACGATGATCTTGACACAAAAGTCAGAGTCGCTATGCGATTTATGGATAACGTAGTGGACGCGAATTATTACTTCTGGAAAGAAAATGAGATTAAAGCTAAAGAAATCAGAAGAACCGGAATCGGAACAATGGGACTTGGAGATGCTTTGATCAAAATGAAGCTTAGGTATGGATCCGAAGAAGCATTGCCTGTTATTGAAAAAATTTATTCAACAATAAGAGATGCTTCATATGACACTTCGTCAGACTTAGCAAAAGAAAAAGGATCCTTCCCGATGTTTGATGATGTTAAGTATTTACAGGGCCACTTTATTAAAACATTACCCGCTCCAATCAGGACTAAGATTAAAACTCAGGGAATTAGAAATGCAGTTATTTTAACTCAAGCTCCAACTGGAACTACTTCACTGCTTTCTGGTGTATCTTCAGGAATTGAACCAGTCTTTGACTTTAAATTTATCAGAAAAGACAGAATTGGTGAGCATGTTATTTATCATCCTTTGTATGAACAATGGTTGAAAGAAAATCCAGGAGTTGAAAAACCCGATTACTTTGCAGGAGCAAACGACATGAGTCCTATGGATCATGTTAAAGTTCAGGCTTTGATTCAGGGATATACTGATTCATCAATTTCAAAAACTGCAAATGCACCTTTCGAATTTACAGTTGATCAGGTAAAAGAGCTTTATATGCAGGCATACAAATTAGGCTGCAAGGGTGTGACATTCTTCCGCGACGGTTCAAGAGAAGGTGTTTTGTATCATGCAGACGACAAAAAGAAAGAGGAAGCAGCGGCTGCAGTTCAGGCCGGTCCGTCACAAGATACTGTTGTTTCTAGACCAATGATTTTAAGAGGGCGGACTTATAAAATGCAGACTCCTGTTGGTGAAGGATTTATCACTATAAACCGCGATGAGAAAAATCAACCTTTCGAAGTCTTCATCACAGTTGGAAAAGGCGGAATGCATACCATGGCAGATGCTGAGGCAATGGGGCGATTAGTCTCTCTTTCCTTAAGGCTTGCGAGAAACTCTGCAAATGCAGATCCTAAATCAGTTGCTCAAAAAATTGCAGCACAGCTACGAGGAATTGGCGGCGCATCACACGTTGGATTTGGAAAAGACAGAGTTATGAGTTTGGCTGATGCGATTGCTAAAGCTTTGGCTGAAGATATTGCGATAACAGAAGCTAGTTCAAATGTAGCTGGGAATGGTGAACAAACATCTGAACCTTTGCCATTAAATTTAACTGAGTCTCCTGAAGAAAATGCCGGTGCTGATGATGTTGTAGCGTCAGGCCAAATTCCTTTAACTGCAATCGGCGGATCCTCCTCACAAACTCAACAGACAGCTGATTTATGTCCTGAATGCGGACAAGCCAGCTTTGTATTCGAGGAAGGATGCAAAAAATGCTATTCTTGTGGGTATAGTATGTGTTAGCACTTTTTGCGAAATCTGCGCTTGATATTGAAATTGTTTTTTCAATATCGGCTACGATGTTCTAAAGAAGTGTTATAGCTGTGGGTGTTCCATGTGCTAAGCGCGTCATTCCCGCGAAGGCGGGAATCCAATTAACAAAAGACGGTTGAGGATTGACGATAGAAGATAGTGGTAGAAAATAGATGGTAGAAGATTGATTCTATATTCCATTGTCTACCTTCAAAACCCATCTTCCATTTTCCATCATCCATCGTCAAACATAAAAAATTAGAAGCTCCGAAGTTTGTGAAACTCAAACACTGTGCCGCAACCGTATATAGTCGGGTCGCAGGCTTCTAATAATGATCTCTTCCGATAAAACCGGAAGTAATATCTCACGAGCATGAGGGTAAAACTGCCTTTACCTTCTCCAAAAGAGAAGGTTTTTTTGACCCCAATTCTTCTGAGACCCAAAAAATTATGAATGCTGAAATGTTGCGCCCTGCGGGCTTAGAACTACGAACCTTTAAAGCTCCAAAACAAGTGTTTGGACCGAAACTGGAAATTCTGATTAGACCTGATAGTCTGGATCGCCAAGTTCCAAGAACGGAGGTTCTGAATTCAGTTGTAACTGTTTCTTCACAAAGAGAGCACAGAGCAGCCATACTAAAAACACCGGAACCTCAAATAACCCCTGATGTTTTAAAAAACTTTACTGCAACTCAGGAGGTCGAATCTTTGCGAAAGAAATTCAATGACGGGTTGGCTCAGGGCACGGGTCGTGAGGAAGTAATAAACAGAATTGTTGCAGAAAATTCGGCTAATATGAGAGCTTACCAGTGGGAATATACGATGTCTGACCCGATTCTCGTAAATCCTGTTAAGCAGAATAAAAACGGAGAATTGGTTAACTCAAAAAGTGAATATTCAATTTTAGAAATGACCTCTAAGAATGAACGGGAGGGAGCGGTATGGGAATCGGTAGTCAAAACTCAAGCACTTTTGAAAGAAGCAAGAGTCGGAGAATCGGTAATGATTATTAGTCCAGCCGGCTGGAGCGGAAGAGTTGATGCGCAGGGTAAAGAAATAGTTTATCCGGAAGCTGAAATATTTGCATTCATAAAAGGTGAAGGCAGTAAGATTAGAGCTTTAACTTTTGTAGCGGATCTGAATATGCAGCAGTGTGAAGAGTTCAGAGCCGCTTTCCTTAAACCAGAACCTCAAACTGAACAGAAAAAATTCAATGAGAAAGAAAAGATAATTAAAATGACAGCCTCTCCGATTTTAGTTTCAGGGGGAAAAATTAAATTTGAAGATATTCTGGATAAGATTCAGTCAATTAAAGGTGGCGAAATTATGCGGGAAGCGGATGGTGCCGGCAGAACTTTTAGCGAAGCCCGCAACTTTTTAGCAAGGGGAGATGAGTTACAGGAAATGCCTGAACTTTGCGAGGAAGTTATTGAAACATATGAAGACTATCTCAGAAAGAATATTAGCGAAATTAATAATCCTGCTGTTTATGGTGCAGTTAAACAAAGAATGGAGATGACGGTTTTTGAAATAGCTAAAATTTTACGGGGAGGTAAAAATGAAACAAATCAAATCAGCAATTTTTATATGCAGGCAATGAACGCTAACAATATTCAGCTTTTGGACACAAGAGTTGTTGACTCAAATTATAATTCAATAATTCATTTTTTACAGACAAGACCAGGATGTAATGGAGGTGGCAATAGCACATCAGGGGTTTTTAGCTCATCTTTAAGTGAAATTCTAAGTGGTAATTCAATTAGTATATCTTCGACCGGAGGGTTATTTGGATCAGCAGAATCAGGCGCGACCTGTAAAGTTTGCGGAATAAATTCTGCAGCTAAAGGAGGTTGTGGTTTTTGTGACGGTTGTGCCAAGAAAGCTGCTTGATTTTATTTCCTAAATTGTTGAATATACCCATATGAAATCAAAAAAATTTAAAGAAACGAAACACGGCTTAGTTATTCTTTATACCGGTGAGGGAAAAGGCAAAACGACAGCGTCGCTTGGTTTGGCTTTACGCGCTGCGGGGTATAAAAGAAAAGTTTTGATTATTCAATTTGGAAAAACATGGTTCACCGGGGAGCTCGAAGGAATAAAAATGTTAGCGCCATATGTAAAGATTATTCAGGGTGGCTTAGGTTTCGTTAAAATTTTCGATGATCAATATGACATTAAACAACATAAAGCAATGGCGCAAAAAACATATGATCAATTATTCGAAGCAGTTACTTCCGATAAATATGATGTGATTATTGCGGATGAAATTGTCGGGTCAATTGCCGGAAAATTATTGTCTCAGAAAAAAGTGATTGAGTTAATAAAAGCAAAACCGGAAAGACTGGATCTTGTCCTAACCGGTCATCATGGAAAACCTTCTTTATTCAAACATGCAGATTTAGTAACAGAAATGCTGCCGATTAAACATCCGTTTGAAAAGGGCTTCCTTGCAAAACCCGGTGTAGATTACTAACATTAGTTTAATGCCCGCACAAAAAGGTTTTTCTCCTATTTTGGTAATAGTTGGTGTGTTTATAATGGCATTGCTACTAGGAGGAGCTTTTTTCTTAGGAAGATCTTCTTTAAGTAATCCAACAAACGAAGCAGTAATTGAAACCGTGGATGTTAGCACACCGTCACCAAGTCCTTCCTCCGCTTTCAAACTACCTCCAAAAATCAGTGAGCCGGAAAACTGGCCAGTTTATACTGACAATGAAGCAGGTTTTTCATTTCCTTACCCTGATGTTTTCAGAGTTGAATCTATCGTCGAAAGCCCGGATAAAAGGATTGTAAATGTTATTTATAACAATCCTTATCCGAGAGATTTGGCTCCCGAGATTCCGCCAGATAAAATTCTTGAAATAACTGTATTTAAATCTTCGGAAATGGCTGATGTTTATGCAAATAAGGTTATTGAAGCGGACTTAAAGAATCCTGAGGTTATTTTACTTGATCCAGGAGTTGTATTGGAATCAATCAGTTCAACACCAGATTATAAAGCGTTTTTGAGAACAAAAAAATACTCCGGCCAAGATATCCGGTATGATTTTTTAAACCATAAAGGTAATCTGATACAGATTAAAACTTTTATACCTAACGCAACTGCCGCTATGGGAAATTCTGAGCAGTATAATTATATGATTTATAGAATGAAGTTAAACTAACTAAATGGGGTTGACATGGTTTAGCACTCGTGATATATTACTGCTAACAAAGTTGCTGGAGTCAAGAATCTAGAGTCTAGGAATAAATTACCACTTCTGGTAGAATATCCCTACTTTGCTTCTAGTCACTAGACTCTCGCGACTAGCCACTTTTGCCTATGGATCCAATTTCAAATCCGATTAAATTATCAAAAACCCTTCCCGTAGGACCTTTGCGCGGAACTGTTATTTTTCCTGGCAACACCGTGCCTATTGTTTCAGCCCGACCTAAATCCCGCGCAGCACTAGATGCAGCCTGGGCTACTAACCGATTGGTTGTTTTTGTTGCACAAAAGAATGACCGGATTGATGATCCTAAGAAAGATGATTTATTCCAAGTTGGAACAGTTTGTTTAATCAAGAGGATCTTGAAGGTTGATAATGAATATCAATTATCCGCTGAAGGTTTAACGAGGGTTTTTATTAAAAACTTCACTCAAACAGAAAATTATTTAGAAGCTGAGATCGAAGAAATTCCTGAATTATACGAACGAAATGAAGAAACTGAAGCATTAATTAGAACCGTCCGTGAGCAATTAAAGAAATATCTGGAGCTTAACGGTAATCCATTGTTCGACATGTCCTCACTTACAAACTGGCCTTTGATTTCTGCCTCCGATGATCCGAATCAATTAGTAAATACGATTTGCCAGATGATTGAATTTAAAACAATTGATAAGCAGCAGATTTTAGAAATGGTTGCAGCTAGCGAAAGATTGCAGCGGGTTTCTGAATTACTCGCAAAAGAAATCAGAATTTTAGAAATTTCCCAAAAAATCTCAACACACACTCAGGAAAGAGTTTCCAGGATGACAAAGGAAGCGATTTTAAGAGAACAGATGAGATCGATTGAAGAAGAATTGGGCGAAGCTTCTGAAAATTCCGAGATTCATGAATTTGAACTTAAGATAAGGAAGGCTAATATGCCAAAAGAAGTTAGAGAAAAAGCAAATAAAGAATTGGGCAGGTTAGCCAAAATGTCTTCCTATAATCCTGAGGCCGCATATATTAGAAATTACTTAGAATGGCTTACAGATTTACCATGGAAAGCGGCCCCAAAACTTAAAATTGATATGAAAAAAGCGGAAGGTGTTTTGGATGAAGAACATTATGGACTTAAAAAAGTTAAAGAGAGAGTTATGGAATATTTAGCAGTTTATAAATTATCCGGAAAATTAAACGGACCGATTCTTTGTTTTGCAGGACCTCCAGGAACTGGTAAAACTTCGATCGGTAAATCGATCGCAAAAGCATTGGGACGAAAGTTTGTTAAAGTTTCGCTCGGTGGAATCAGAGATGAAGCAGAAATCCGCGGACACAGAAGAACTTATGTAGGCTCAATGCCGGGACGCATGATTCAATCAATTAAACAAGCAGGCGCTTCAAATCCGGTTTTTATGCTGGATGAAATCGATAAAATTGGGGCTGATTACAGGGGTGATCCATCTGCCGCTTTACTCGAGGCTTTAGATCCTGAACAAAATCATTCGTTCTCAGATCATTATCTTGAAGTTTCCTATGATTTATCTAACGTAATGTTTATCACAACTGCAAATATGTTGGACACTATTCCTCCGGCTTTAAGAGATCGATTGGAAATAATCACTTACCCTGGATATACTCGTGATGAAAAATTTAATATTGCTAAAAAACACTTATTACCAAAAGTAATCGAAACTCACGGTCTTAAAAAATCTAAAAATAAACCAGTATTCGAAGATGAGGCAATTTATCAAATTATCGATGGTTACACCAGAGAAGCTGGAGTTAGAAGTTTAGAGAGAGAATTATCAGCGGTAATTAGAAAAATTGCTCGAAAAGTAGCTAATGATGAGGTTAAGGGTGAATATAAAGTAACTGACATTGAAGTTAGAAAACTACTCGGACCTGTTAAATTCTTACCGGAGTTAGCAGAAATCGAAGATATGGTTGGTGCATCGACTGGACTTGCATGGAGCGAAGTCGGCGGCTCAATTATGTTTATTGAGGTTACTTTAATGCCGGGTAAAGGTGTTATTCAATTAACCGGACAGCTAGGTGATGTGATGAAAGAATCAGCACAAGCTGCGATGTCATATGTCCGTTCAAGTTGGGCAACTTTAGGACTTAACGAAAAATTCTTCCATAAAGTAGATATTCATGTTCATGTACCGGAAGGTGCGGTGCCAAAAGATGGACCGTCTGCAGGAATTGCGCTAACTACGGCGATTGTTTCTGCATTTACAAAGATTCCGGTTAGAAAAGATATTGCTATGACTGGAGAAGTAACTCTGCGTGGCCGAGTACTTGAAATCGGAGGACTTAAAGAAAAAGTTCTCGCAGCTCACAGAGCCGGAGTTAAAGACATTATCATTCCTGAAAATAATAAAAAGGATTTGGAAGATATTCCGTCTCACATTGTTGCAGATCTAAAATTCCATACAGTCAAGCATATGGATGAAGTTTTAAATATTGCTTTAGTTAGATCACCGTTTGCACGAACTAAAAAAATCCATGTAACTCCTCTGCCTGCAATAGCATAAATTCGGTTATCTGTTCTCAATTGTCGGTTTTCAGATTTAAGTTAATCAGTTCTCCTTGTTCACTTCTTTGTGGGCTTATTTCTCTCATAATCCCCTCGCCCTTAAGGGAGAGGGTCAGGGTGAGGGGTATAATTCAAATAGATGAAGCTGAATAACTGGGATTTGCCAGATATTTGAGATCGAGGCAAACAGAAACTGAGAAATTATTGTGGTTTAATTTAAGAGGCAAGAAACTAAATGGAATAAAGTTTAAAAGACAAGCAGTTATCGGACCTTATATTGTTGATTTTGTCAGTTTTGATAAGCTGTTGGTTATAGAACTTGATGGAGGTCAACATAATTCTCCTAATGTTATTTTCAAAGATAAAGTTCGCACAAAATATTTGGAAGACTTAGGCTTTAAAATAGTTAGATATTGGGATAACGATGTATTCAATCATCTCGAACTAGTATTAGAGGATATTTTACTTAAGACATCCACCTCTCCCTAGCCCTCTCCTCAAAGGAGAGGGGACATGTAATTACACTGGTAACATAAGACTATTTAACTGAAAACTGAGCCTAGAGAACTGATAACAGAAATCCGAATATAATTGACTATGAGCTAAAGCTCTAGTGCGCACTATGCTTGCACTATAAGCCTTATTTCTGTTATGATATACTGATATGACAGTGCATAATATTACACCGGGCAAAAAATTTCCTAATGAAATTTATGTTGTTTTGGAGATCCCAAAAGGATCAAGAAATAAGTATGAATTCAATGAAGAATTCGGTTTGATCGAGCTTGATAGAGTGAATTACACTGCGATGGCGCATCCTTACGACTATGGGTTTATACCTGGTACCCGTTCTGAAGATGGTGATCATTTGGATGCCTTCGTTTTACTAGATAACTCAGCTTTCCCAGGTGCTTTAGTTTCTGCCAGACCAGTTGGGGTTTTATTTATGGTTGATGACGGCGATAAAGACGAAAAAATTATCGCAGTTCCTTCAAAAGATCCTAGATACAATCATATAAAAGATTTAACTGATCTTTCCCCTCATATCAAAAAGGAAATTGAGCACTTTTTTCTTCACTACAAGGATCTTCAGAAAGTAACTGTAGAATTAAAGGGTTGGGGCGGAGCTGAAAAAGCGAAAGAAGTTATAGAAAAAAGCAGAGAAGACTAGTATGCTTTTCTCTGCGAGAATTTCGCAACTATCAAAATCTTCGTTTTGATAAGCAAAGCTTGCGATCTTAATATCTTAGTACTCCATTCTTTTTGAGAAGTCTAGAGAAGAATAATTCAAAGATACAAGAAACAAGATACAAGTTTCCAAATAAGCATCAAATTATAATTCTCAAAATTTAAAATTTTTGATTTTAAGATTGAGATTTGTTTGTAACTTGTGTCTTGGATACTTGGTTTTTACTTAAGATCTGATTTTGCTTCTTGATTTTAGATCTTAAGTTGTTGTATTAATATCCCCATTACTTACTGCCTTAGTAAATATCGCAATGGAATCATTCACACAAAATATAAATCTATTTATTTGGGCGGGAGCCGCGGCAGCTACTCTCTACGGCGCGTTTCTTTCTTTCAACATTTTAAAACTTCCAACCGGTAACGAAAAAATGCGCGCAATCGCAGCAGCAATTCAGGAGGGGGCCGCAGCATATTTAACCCGCCAATATATGGTTGTAGCTTTGGTTGCTCTTGTGATGACTGCATTTATTTTTCAATTTATTTCTTTAAATAGTGCGTTAGGTTTCGTAATCGGGGCTTTATTTTCAGCAATCGCCGGATTCGTTGGAATGATGATTGCGGTTAGAGCAAATATCAGATGCGCAGAAGCTGCGAAAAAAGGACTGGCACAGGCATTTGATGTAGCGTTTAAAGGTGGATCTGTTACAGGATTTTTAGTTGTCGGTTTGGCGCTAGGTACAGTTTACGGCTTCCATAATTTTGCAAATGATATTCCGGCACTAGTTTCTCTCGGGTTTGGAGCTTCTTTGATCTCAGTATTCGCAAGATTAGGCGGAGGAATTTATACAAAAGGAGCAGATGTTGGTGGAGATATGGTTGGAAAATTGGAAGCCGGAATTCCGGAAGATGATCCTAGAAATCCAGCAGTTATTGCAGATCTTGTAGGTGATAACGTCGGTGACGATGCTGGAATGGCTGCGGATATTTTTGAAACTTATGTTGTAACTGCGATTGCTGCAATTTTACTTGGAGACTTTATGTTCCCTGGTTCTGAAACAATGATCACTTATCCGCTCGCTTTAATGTCAGCTGGAATTTTTGCATCGATTGTTGGAAGCGTTGCGACCAGACTTACCGGTGGAAGAATTATGGGAACTTTATATCAGGGACTCGCGGTTACTGTCGTTTTATCCGCAATCTTTTTCTATTATATTTCTCAAGCTCTTTGGGCAACTAATGCAGTTTTGCCGGCTATGAATTTATTCTTATCGACTTTAATCGGAATTGCTGTTACCGCGGGAATGATGATTATCACTGAATATTACACAGGCACAAAATACGCACCTGTTCAAAGGATTGCAGAAGCTTCAAAAACCGGACACGGAACTAATGTTATCGCAGGTTTGGCTGTTTCAATGAAAGCCACATTCGCTCCGATTATTTTAATTTGTGCAGCAACACTAGCTGCATTTTTCCTCGCCGGAATTTACGGAATTGCGATAGCCGCTGTAGCCATGCTTTCACTTGCCGGAATAATTGTCGCAATCGATGCATTCGGTCCGATCACTGATAATGCAGGAGGAATTGCAGAGATGAGCGGAATGCCTGCTAAAGTTAGAAATTCGGTTACCGATCCGCTGGACGCAGTAGGAAATACAACTAAAGCCGTGACTAAAGGTTATGCGATTGCATCAGCGGGACTCGCAGCACTTGTTCTATTTGCTGCATACACTCAGGAATTAGGCTCAGGCGCAGTCTTTGCGTTATCAGATCCAAAAGTCTTGGTTGGATTGTTCCTCGGAGGCGCGCTTCCTTACGTTTTCGCATCATACGCAATGGAAGCTGTTGGAAAAGCTGGAGCTGCAGTTGTTGAAGAAGTCAGACGTCAGTTCAAACTTTATAAAGGAATTATGAAGGGAACTGAAAAACCGGATTATGCCGCATGCGTTTCAATCGTCACTGCAGCTGCGCAAAAAGAAATGATTATCCCGACTTTAATTCCGGTACTTGCGCCTATTTTAGTCGGACTTTTCTTAGGACCATTAGCATTAGGCGGAATGTTGGTTGGAATAATCATTACCGGGCTTTTCGTAGGACTCTCAATGACAACCGGAGGAGCTGCCTGGGATAATGCTAAAAAATATATTGAATCAGGCAATTTCGGAGGCAAAGGATCATTCGCTCATCAGGCTTCAGTTACGGGAGATACAGTTGGAGATCCATATAAGGATACAGCAGGCCCTGCAATAAACCCCATGATAAAAGTGGCTAATATTGTTGCGCTTCTTCTAGTTGCACTTCTGAAATAAAATGCCGACGGGCTTAGAGAGAATGTATAAAATAGTTCGAGAGTTGCCGGGGGAATTCCACGATAACAGGTATTACCAAACGAAGCCAATTCAGGTGTTAGGTTCTGAATATAATATTAGATATGTAGTTCCAACAGATAGTTCTTTAAGGTTACCTATTTTAGCGAGAACAACAATGACTCCCGATTTTTATAATTCCACTCCAGAAGCCCAGATTTTAGTACTAAGGGAGATACTGCAGCGGTTGGTCGACAGACGGGCGATTGTGGTTTTGGGTCAAGCCCGTTTATGTGATCCTTTTGGTGTACCAAAAATACGGGGTGTCGGTGTCGATCATGAGGGACATGTTGCGTTGACCGTAGGACCTGATACTAATCCGATGAGAATCTCGCCAAATTAGAAGCTTATTTCTCTAATTCAAAATATCCAATTGTAAAAGGAACTCTGGGGATGAAGGTTAAGTGAACTTTTCCTAAGTAATGATTTGGTTTTATCTCTACAACTTCATCCAAAATAAATCTTAACCAAAATGGATCGTTACTTTTACTGTAATCAATTTTTACAACATCAATATTATCCTGAATACCGCGGCCTTTATATAATTTAAATGGATAATTCTCTTTCTCGTCGACAATATTAATTCCGATGCCTTCTTTTGCATTAAACTTTTTCCCCTGCCACCCCGTTTTTACATTAACTTTTCCTTTGTAAAATCCGTCAGGTAATCTCTCCGGAACCGACCCTTTTAGAAAAGCTTTGGCATTGTCTCCATTTTGCATTTGATAAGTCCTGATGAACAGAAACAAAAATATGATTCCGATGGCCATTATTAAAATAGAAAATATAATTCCAATCACAATTTTCATTTAATCATATTCTAGCTTAAATTGCTGTTTAAAGTTTGGATTTGACAATCAGGACTATAATTTAGATGTAATGATAGAAAGAGAATTTATAGAAATAGCACCAGGAATTACGCAGCTGCACAGCGATTTAACTGCGAGAATGAATCTGGAAAGACCTTATGATGGTACAGAAACTGATTCAACTGATGACCACGAAGGTGCTCATCTTGTTGTTTTAGTGGCTAACGGAAGGTGGGCAAAAAAAGCCTCCAGAATTCCGGGCCCAGGGTATCTTGGATATGTTGAAGGGGATGTTGATACAGAATCTGCGATGGCAGCAGATGCAATGGGATTCGGTGGAACGGGACATGACAAAAGGCTTGCCGCAAGATTGGGCGATCCAGGAGTTGGTGCAAGAAATGCGCGCAAAACAATTTTTAAAAATTACGAAGAATGGCGGACACTTTCCAGAGCTATACATGCTGAAGGTGAAATTAATGGTTATCAAGCCGAAGATATTTTTGAGAAAGCCCAAAATCCGCTGGCAAAAATTGAAGTAGAAAGTGGATCAGGTGAAAGGTGGAACTTTATTACTAAAGTTAGGAAAGCAAAAGGCCATTTAATCTTATTAGGTATTGAAAATATCGATAAAAAACCTGAGCAAGCTGACAATGTTTTTGACATCAGAACAAGAAGACCTCTTAGCGAAAAATTGCATGCTGGCCCAAAAATAAGAATTGCAGCTTAACCTATAGTTAAGATATTGCAAAATCTGAGATATATGCTAATATATATCTAAAGCGTTAGTTACTTCCAGTCGCGCGGAAGGAGCTGATTCCATAAATGGGATACAGAAGTAAAACTGTAAAATATTACAAAGCGTGTCGGAAACGGAGCGCTAAAGAGAATGTTTCTTTAGTCTCCACCGCAAGGTGGATTTTTTGTAACTAAAGCGACTGATGCAAGGTGGCACCGCCACAATAATTTAGAATTGACAATGTACAATTGACAATTTTTTATTAAAGGCCCTTGTGAGTTTGTTATTTGTCATCCCGAACTTGATTCGGGATCCAGAATAAATAATGAACTTGCAAGGGCTTTTTTAGTGGAGAAAAGCTCAAGAAAGGAAGGTGATTTTTATGTGTTTAGGTGAATTAGAACCACAAAGTAAAACAATTGCTAGAAAAGCTACAGTTATTGGAGCTAATGGAGAAATTTATCCTCAGGTGGTTGCCATGGGTCCTGTGATTTATGAACAATTAGGAAGGGGATATGAACCTGTAATTAGGGTTTATGGAAATCCCAAAAGAGTACCTAACGGTGCAATGCTAGTAAGATTTCAAGCAGTCTATGATAAAAAAGGCGAAAGAGTGCTCTGATTTTTCAGGGCACCCTTTGATTTTTATTGCCTTTAAAATATACTTCCTTCATGGATCAGAATTTCGTTAAAAGTACGTTATCCCTATTAGGCGAGGAAAAAGGAAAAGCTTGGCTTTCGAAAATTCCTGAACTCATTAAAATTTATGAAAAAAAATGGAATCTAATAAGCCAGGGATCTTTTGAAAATCTTTCGATAAATTATGTTGAGAAAGTGAGAACTGCAGATGGGAAAGATGCTGTTTTAAAAATAGGAGTTCCCTCTGACAATGAATTCCTAAGAGAAGTCGAGACTTTAAAATTATTTAATGGAAAGGGCTCTATAAAACTTCTGGAAGTTGACATTGATGACTTTGCAATGATTCTCGAAAGATGTATCCCAGGGAAACCATTAAGTGAATTAAATAACGAAGAAGAGGAAATTAAAATATTTGCTGATGTTTGTAACAAACTTTGGATAGCAGCAACCCCGGAAATGAAACAAGACAAAGCATCTGATGAAATAAAATATTTCGACTGGTACTTTGAGAATATTGAAAATACTGCTAATTTGATTCCCATAGATTTAGTACAAAAAGCTAAAGAAGTGTTTGAAGACTTAATTGCCTCTCAGGGCAAACTATGCTTACTTCATTCAGATTTGCATCATGATAATATTTTGTCATCAGAGAGAGGTTGGTTATCGATTGATCCTAAAGGGGTTATAGGTGAAAGAGAATATGAAAGTGCGGTATATATTCATAATCCCCACTCAAGATTTAAAGAAAATGATAATTTAATAGATGTAGATTTTTTCAACAGAAGAATTCAATTGCTTGCAAAATATTTAGATCTTGATAAAAGAAGAATTGCTCAGTGGGCTTTTGTAAAACAGACCATTTCTCTTATATGGACAGCAATGGATCATAAAACCAAAGATGAAACATGGTTAAAAATTTCTAGAGTTTTGGAAAAATTAATATGATTAAAGTTTTGCTATTTGATTTCTCCAGAGTTTTGCTTCATCCAACTGATGAAACATATTCAGGTAGCTTAAATAATTTACATCGTGAATTGAAAGATGATGAGAGTTATTATTTGTTTAATTATTTTAAGTTAAATGAAGAGCTCCTGGATTTTATAAAAACTTTAAAAGATAAATATAAACTCTGTATTTTTACAACAGATTTTATTCAAAGTGATCCACTGATAAAAGAAAAAATAGACCCGATATTTTCCAAAATCTATTCGGCGGCAGAATTAGGAATTACAAAAAGGCATCCTGAGTCGTATAAATTTATAGCAGATGATTTAGGGGTTAAACCTGAAGAAATATTTTTTACAGATGATATGGAAAGGAATATAGAAGCCGCAAAAGAAGCAGGTTTGCAGGCACTTCGTTTTAAACACAATGACGAATTGATAAATCAACTGAAAAGTATTTAAGTAGCGCGTACGGGAGTCGAACCCGTGATCTTAACATTGAGAATGTTATGTCCTGGACCACTAGACGAACGCGCCGAGCATGTAAATTTTAACAGATTTTAGCCTCCCATTCCACTTTAATATAAAATTTATCTTGCCGGAAATTTGAAAATGCTTAAGTAAATTTATGTCAAAAAAGCGAGATTTGCAGCAAGCAGGAGAAGAAGTGACGAAAAAATTAAAGCCGATTGATTAAAAGTGATAGGACTTGAAGAAAAAGTTGTAAAAATTGGATAAGATAGGATTAAGTTCATAATAGCTTTCAAATTAGCTTCAAAAAATATATACTTTACCCATGTATTGGGCGGATAAAGTAGCAAAACAAATTATTGAGTCAGGTAAATTTAAGCCTTTTTGGGTGGACGATATGTTTACACCTTCAGGCTATCCTCATATCGGTTCGCTTCGCGGGCCAATTGTCCACGATTTAATTTTTAAGGCTTTAAAAGATCAGGGAGTCGATGCAAAATTTACTTTTGTGATAAATGATTTTGATCCGATTGATGGTTTGCCTCCGGAAATGCAGGATGATTTCTCGCAATATATGGGACTTCCGTTAAGGAATGTTCCTTCGCCTTTAGAGGGTTATGCATCTTTTGCTGCTTATTTTGCAGATGATTACAAAAAATCCATGAAGTCTCTTGGAGTGGAGCCAGAATTTTTGTCCTCCTGGGATATGTATCATGAAGGAAAATTTGATAAAGCGATTAAATTGGCTTTGGATAATGCTGAAGTTATTCAGGATATTTACGCCGAAGTAAGCGGCAGTAAAAAACGGGAAGCGGGCTGGCTACCATTACAGGTAATTTGTGAGAATTGCGGAAAAATAGGAACGACCAGAGTCTTTGATTGGGACGGTGAAACTGTTGCATATAAATGTGAACCGGAAATGGTTAAATGGGCGAAAGGCTGCGATCATGAAGGACGGATATCCCCTTTTGGAGGAAATGGAAAACTACCCTGGAAGGTTGATTGGCCTGCACATTGGATGGTTATTGGTGTAACTATAGAAGGCGCAGGTAAAGATCATTCTTCAGCAGGCGGCTCAAGAGATATTGCCAGAGAATTAGTGAAAAAAGTTTTTAAAATAAAAGAACCTTTTAATTTGCCTTATGAATTTTTTCTGATCGGCGGCAAAAAAATGGCTTCATCAAAAGGTCTTGGCTTAAAGGCCAGGGAACTTACGGAATTGATTCCACTGGAATTAGGAAGATTTTTATTTTGCAGGTACGATTATCGACAACAAGTAAATTTTGATCCAGTAGGGACAATGGCAATTCCGGATTTGTTTGATGAGTATGACAGATGCTTTATGGCTTTTCTAAAAAAAGGTGAAGAAAGTTTTTCCCGCGCTTTTGAGATGAGCCATATTGGAGAACTGCCTGAAAAAACTGAAATGTTTTTGCCTCGTTTTAGAGATGTAGCAAATTTTATTCAACAACCATCAGTTGAAATTCATAAAAAATTTACAGAAGTCAAAGGCAGCGATTTAAATGATTTGGAAAAAAAGATTTTAGATGAGCGAATTAAATATGCAAAAATCTGGCTGGAAAAATTTGCACCGGATGATTTAAAACTTGGACTTTCTAAAAACGCCGGAAGTTTTGAATTATCCGAAGAACAGAAAAAGTATTTAGGAAAAGCTGTAGAACTTGTTCACACAGATTTATCAGCGGATGAATTACAAACTAAACTTTATGAATTAACAAAAGCAATGGGAATAAATCCTAAAGTGGGTTTTCAAGCAATTTATCAAACATTAATCGGAAAAGATTTTGGTCCGCGTGCCGGTGCTTTCATCAGACAGTATAAAAAAGAGGAAGTAATTGGTAAAATCAGTGAGGCAATAAAATGATAGATATTAAATTACTACGGGAAAATCCTGAAAAAGTTAAAGAGGCAGTTTCAAAGAAAAATTTTGATGTATTAGTAATCGATGAAATCCTGAATCTTGACGCAATAAAACTTGAACTTTTACAAAAAGTTGAAGAACTTCGAAAAGAAAGAAATTCTCTTGGTCGTGATGACATTGAAAAGGGTAAAGAAATTAAGGAACAATTAAAAACTTTAGAACCGGAACTTGAAGAAGCAGAAAAAAAATTTAAACATCTATTTAATTCAGTCCCGAATTTACCGGCAGAAGATGCACCAGTTGGAAAAGGTGAAGAAGGGAATATTGAACTTCGTATTGTTGGTGAAAAAACTGCATTTGGATTCACTGCAAAAGATCATGTTGAGTTAGGAAAAGCGTTAGATATTTTAGATTTTGAATCAGGAGCAAAAGTTTCTGGAGCCGGATTCTACTATTTAAAAAATGCCGGAGCATTACTTGAACTCGCTTTGATAAATTACGGAATTAAATTTTTATCTCATCACGGGTTTACTCCGGTCATTACTCCTGATATAGCGAAAGAAAAATTTTATCTTGGGACTGGTTATAATCCTAAAGGCGATGAGGCTCAAACTTATAAAATCGAAGATACTGATTTGGGTCTTATTGCCACAGCTGAAGTGACTATTGCCGGATATCATTCTGATGAAATAATTGAGTCTCTGGAAAATCCTAAATTATACGGAGGTTACTCGCATTGTTTCAGACAGGAATCCGGGGCATATGGTAAATATTCAAAAGGCCTCTACAGAGTTCATCAATTTTCAAAAGTTGAAATGTTTGCTTATACTAAAAAAGAAGATTCAAGCGATATGCATAAAAAATTGCTCGAGCTTGAAGAAGAATTTTGGACAAGCTTGGGAATTCCATACCGGGTTTTAGAAATGTGCACAGGAGATTTGGGTTCTCAAGCTGCTAAAAAATATGATCTGGAAGCATGGATGCCGGGACGGGGAGATTGGGGTGAAGTGACATCGACTTCGAACACCACAGATTATCAGGCGAGAAATTTAAATATTAAATACCGGGAAGGCGAAAAAATTGAATATGCGCATATGTTAAACGGAACTTTAGTCGCAACTTCCCGCGCGATTATTGCTATTTTAGAAAATTATCAACAGGAAGACGGCTCTGTCAAAATTCCTGAAGTTTTAACTCCTTATATGGGAATTTCTGAAATTCCACAATCTTAAATCTGTTCAATTTTTTAAAAAGCACCGCTCGTACTGCTGAGACTTGCTCGCTATGGATTCGCTTTGCACTGATCATATTCTAAGATAGTTTTGTAAATAACTGCAAAGCTCATCGATTGCTTTTCTGAAGAAAGACACACAGCTTTATGAAAATTTATCTCTTATGGAAGAGTGGATGACGTTGGTGAAGGTGAAGCAGACCTTGATCTTAATTGCTCAAGCGCACTCATGGGTGATGGGGAAGATCCTGGTAGCGTTGCGCTACTCGAGCTTGAAGGAACTTCGAAAACCGCAGAAGTTGTAGGACTTGGTAATACTACTGGGGAAGGATCAGCAATCTGTTGAGGTGGATTTGTTAGAGGAGCTTGTGTTTGCTGAATTGGAAGTGGGGTTGGTTCTGGTGAAGTCGCAGGTTTGCCAATTCCCAAAATTAAATAAGCACTTAGAGCCGCAACTATTAATAATATTGGAATTCCTGCGACCAGTAAAACTTTGGTTATATTAAGATGCTTTTCCGGCGGAGCACCATCAGCTCCTGTTTGAGCTGAAGTTTGTGGTTGACTGACTGAAGGATTCTGATCTGGTGCTACAGGTGGTGTATAAATATCACCTGGTGCCTGATGTTCGCCTTCTCCCGCAATCAAATGCGATAAATCTGTTGGAGCATTTTCGTTAGGACCCGTTTCAGGTAATGGCATTCCTGTTGGAGCAGTAGCCGGCATTGGAGCAGATCCTGGTGCGGGAGGAGCCTGTGTGTCAGTTGATTGAACTGCAGATAAATCAATTGTACCCGCTGCGTTAGGAGCTTCAGTAGACTGTCCGAAACTAGTGTTAGATGATAATGCCTGGTTTGGAGTCTCAGAAGAGCCCTGCTCAAGTGAGGTTCCTGTAGCCATATCTGCAACCGGATTAGGCTGCTGGGCTGGTATATTTGGATTCATGAAATCAGGAATAGCAGGCGTCGGCGCAGCTCCAACCGGATCAGCAGGTGCAGAAGAAGGCATGTTAAATGGATTTGGCTCAGCAGGACCCTGACTTGGTGTAAAAGCTGTATTCAAAGGATCTTGTGAAGCAGGAACTTGAGCTGGATTTGCAGGAAATGCACTGTCCGCTGGAGCCTGAGGTGCCGCAGGCATACCAAGTTGGCTTGGATCAGTCGGAGCAACAGGTGAAGCTGTAGGAGCTTCAAACATGCCTGGAGGGGTAGGGCTTTGTTGTAAAAAAGGATTTGTATCTAAAGGTTGTAGCGCTGCGCCACTTTGACCTAAATCAGCTCCGGGAGCAGCTGGAGCCGCAGGCCAGGTTTCTGAGGGTGCAGGTTCGATAGGTGTTGTTGGCGTGACAGAAGGATCAGCTGGTGGAATTCCACCCATAGCCATCGGATCCGGAAGTGGGGCTCCCTGACTAGGAGTTGGAGCTGCGCCAAGCGGATCTCCGGCAGGAGGAAAAGGTGAAGGTTGATTTGGATTGTTGGAGCCGTTATTATCCATGGACAGTACTTCAGTTAGTTTATTTCATATAGGCCTTTAGATCAAGTGTCTTTTTCTGGAATCTTTAACTGAATTTAGGTATAATCCCTCTTGTATAATTTATGCTTGATATATTCTCATCATTAATAGATGCAAACAAACGCGAAGTAAACCGCCTTTCTAAAATCGTATCCCAAATTAACGATTTTGAGCCCAAGATTAAGAAACTTGATGATAAAAAACTGACCGAAAAAGCTGTGTCTCTTCGTGAAAGATATAGTAAAGGTGAGACTCTTGATGAGCTTTTAGTAGAAGGATTTGCTTTAGCGCGCGAAGCAGCATTTAGGGCTTTAGGCATGCGCCACTTTGATGTTCAGCTTATGTCAGCAATTGCTTTGCATAACGGAAAAATTACAGAACAAAGAACGGGAGAAGGAAAAACAATGTCTGCTGTTCCTGCGGTTTTTCTAAATGCAGTTTCCGGAAAAGGCGCACATGTTGTGACTGTTAATGATTATCTGGCAAGACGTGATGCGGGATGGAATGGACCGATTTATCATATGCTTGGAGTTTCAGTTGCAGTCATAGTTCACGAAAAAGCATTCCTTTTTGATCCAAAATATAAAAATCCTGATACTACAGATAAAAGACTTAAGAATTTAAAACCGGTTACCAGAAAAGAAGCATATGCGGCTGATATCACATATGGAACTAATAATGAATTTGGTTTTGATTACCTTCGTGACAACATGGCAAATAGCCTCGATAACCAGGTTCAGCGCGGACACAATTTTGCAATTGTTGATGAGGTCGATTCCATTTTAATCGATGAAGCCAGAACTCCTTTAATCATTTCAGCTCCTGATATGGAACCCACCGGAAAATATGTCGAGTTTACAAAAATAGTTGAACAGTTGGATCCTGAAACTGATTATGTTGTTAACGAAAAAGAACGCGCTTCTCATATGACTGAAGAGGGAATTTTAAAAATTGAGAAGTTGATGAATGTGGATAATCTATACGAAAAAGATTTTTCAGCACTGCATCATATTGAAGAAGCGTTAAAAGCAAAAACCCTATTTTTAATTGATAGAGATTATGTTGTTCGGGACGGGGAAGTCGTGATTGTCGATGAATTTACCGGTCGTTTAATGCCGGGACGTCGTTATTCCGGAGGACTTCATCAGGCGATTGAAGCAAAAGAAAACGTTAAAATTCAACAGGAATCAAAAACTTTAGCTACTATTTCTTTCCAAAATTATTTCAGAATGTATAACAAATTATCGGGAATGACTGGGACTGCAGCAACAGAAGCGGAAGAGTTTTTCAAAATTTATAAACTTGAAGTAGTGATAGTGCCAACTCATCGCGACATGATTAGACTTGATCATGCAGATGCAATTTTTAAAACTCAATCCGGAAAATATAATGCAGTTGCAGAAGAAGTTGCCAGAATTCATGCAACCGGGCAGCCTGTTTTAGTGGGTACAACTTCGATTGACAAGAATGAGTTTTTATCCGAAATTTTAAAGAAAAAAAGGATTTCTCATTCACTTTTGAATGCTAAAAACCATGAAAGAGAAGCAGAAATTATTGCTGATGCGGGTGCAAAAGGTGCAGTTACTGTTGCAACAAATTTAGCAGGAAGAGGAGTTGATATTAAATTAGGAAAAGATGTCGATAAACTCGGCGGACTTTTCGTTATCGGAACAGAAAGACATGAATCGCGAAGAATCGATAATCAGCTTAGGGGTAGATCGGGACGTCAGGGAGATCCAGGTGCCTCTAAATTCTTTGTTTCTTTAGAAGATGATTTCATGAGAATTTTCGGTGGTGATCAAGTTGCAAAAGTCATGGGCTTTTTGAAAATGCCTGAAGACGTCGCAATTGAAAATCCATTAGTTTCAAAAGCTATCGAAGGCGCACAGAAAAAAGTTGAAGGACATAATTTCGATATCAGAAAACATACTGTTGAATATGACGACGTTATGAATCAGCAACGCCAGATTATTTACGGCGTCCGCAAAAAAGTTCTTGAAGTTTTGGCAGGAAAAGGTGAAGAAGGAAAAACTTTAAAGGATGAAATTTTAGACAAGATTGATGTTGAGGTAAATATTATTGTTAATGATTATAGTGTTGATGAAGTTGATCATCAAAAAATTGTTGAAGATTTCGGGACAATTATTACTTTTGATAGTGCAAGTTTGAAAAAACTTGAGGGCGAAATTAAAGATTTAAAAGATCCGCTACAACTTAAAGATTTTCTATTTAGTTTAGCTGCTGATTTATATGACCAAAAAGAAAAATCAGTGGGTAAAGAGGTTATGCGACAAATGGAAAGTTTTGTTTACTTAAATACCATCGATACTTTTTGGATGGAGCACCTCGACGCGATGGATGATTTGCGCTCGGGTATTGGTCTTCGGGGTTATGCACAAAGAGATCCTTTAATTGAATACAAAAAAGAAGGATTCGAGATGTTTGAAAAAATGATTGCAGAAATTGATTCAGAAATTGCACGGAGAATTTATAAAGTTTCAATGCACACTCACGGACCGGTAAATATTGCACCGGTTGTTGCTCCCGCAAAAACGGTTGAAACTCACGATGAAGCATTAGATGAAAAAGTAATGCTTGAGGAAGTTGGACAATTAATGAATGAAGTGCCTGAGGTTCGAGAAGTTCAGGTTGGAGAAATTGGAATTTTTGGAGGGGCTACTAAAATTAAAGTGGAAGGATCAAGTAATGATGATGCATATAATTCTCCTGAACCATCAGCACCAGCTGTTGTTGTAACAGAACCAAATATGGCAGGAACAAAAGTTACAGTTGAACGAGGCGGGCAGGTCGTTGCAGAAAATATTTATAGAGATGATGGTGCAATTCAAAAACAACACGGAAAGATGGGAAGAAATGATCCATGCTGGTGCGGCTCAGGAAAAAAGTGGAAAAAATGCCATTATCCTAATTAGGACAATAATTGTTATTAAAATCTTTTTGTGTACATAATTAATTAATGCTTAATTCTCAAAAAGGTTTTGCCCATATATTTGCAGTCTTACTTATTTTAGTTATTACAGTTGGGATATTTCTGGGAAGCCACAATATCAAAAATTACACAAATTTATCTAGCAAAGCGAGTGAAATGTTTAGTGGCTCCTGTGATCCTGTAGAAACTCCTATTGTTTGTGAAAACTTAAAACCGGGTAATCCCTCAAGTGAATGGGATATTGGAGATCCAGATGCAGATTTGGGAAAAGCTGGTTTTTCTAATATACAGGGATTTGCAAGTAATTTTTCATCTAATGAAGATAGTGTTATTAATTTTAAGGTAAAGACAGATGCAACCTCATACAGACTTGATATCTATAGACTGGGCTATTATGGGGGGATGGGTGCAAGAAAAATTGAAACAGTACGACCTTTGGTTAGTCTGCCTCAAATTCAACCTGATTGTTTAACTGAAGGTACTACCGGGTTAGTTGATTGTGGAAATTGGGAAACTTCTATTATATGGCAACCACCTTTAGATTTGGTTTCAGGTGTATATATTGCAAAACTTGTTAGGGAAGATAATATAAAAGGTTTTAGTCATATCTACTTTGTTATTAGGGACGATAATGGTAATTCAGATATTTTATTTCAAACCTCAGATACAACCTGGCAAGCATACAATAATTATGGTGGAGCAAGTTTATATGAGAATACCAGGTTCACTCTTCCATATGGGAGAGCCGTAAAGGTAAGTTATAATCGTCCGTTGAATACCCGCTTAGAAACATATCCGTCAGGTATGATGAGTTTTCTTTTTCATAATGAGTATCCGATGATAAGATGGCTTGAGTCTAATGGTTACGATGTTAGCTATTTTGCGGGTGTTGATAGTGCAAGTAAAGGGTCTGAAATTTTAAAACACAAAGCATTTATTTCAGTGGGACATGATGAATATTGGTCAGGAGAGCAAAGAGCAAATGTTGAAGCTGCCAGAAATAATGGTGTAAATTTAGCCTTTTTTTCTGGAAATGAGGTTTTTTGGAAAAGCAGATGGGAAAAAAGTATTGATAGCGCAAAATCAGATTTTAAAACATTAGTTGTTTATAAAGAAACTCATTCTGGTAGTAAGGTAGATCCTTCAGCTTTATGGACAGGTACCTGGAGGGATCCGCGTTTTAGTCCACCTGCAGATGGAGGCAAACCTGAAAATAATTTAACAGGGACTATATTCATGGTAAATGCAGGAAAATCTGAAGATTTAGAAATTACATCAGAGTATTCAAAAATGAGACTTTGGAGAAATACCCCAATTGCTAATTTAGCTTCAGGACAGAAAGCTGTAATTCCATCTATGATAGGGCATGAATGGGATGCGGATTTAGATAATGGTTTTAGGCCTGTAGGTTTGGTAAATTATTCGCTAACGTCCTACCAGATAGATAATAGATATCTTGTAGATAATGGTTCACTATATGGAGATGGTGTGGTAAGTCATGCCCTAACACTATATAAACATCCAAGTGGGGCTTTGGTTTTTGGAACTGGAACTGTGGTATGGCCCTGGGGGTTAGATGGTAATCACGATCAAAATACTGTTGTAAAACCTGATGATAGGATTGGGCAGGTGACTGTCAACATTTTTGCAGACATGGGTATTCAGCCAAAAACACTCAAGGTTGGATTAATAGCCTCTGAACAATCCATTGATACTACTTCTCCGGTATCTACCATTACAACATCATCACCTATTAGTATTAATGCAAACTCCCCAGTTACAATATCTGGTACTGCTCAAGACACTGTTGGAGTTATAGGAGGGGTGGAGGTTTCAGTTGATAATGGTTTTACCTGGCATAAGGGTAAAGGAAAAGAACAATGGAGTTATAGTTATATACCTAAAACTGCTGGTACTGTTGATATAAAAGTAAGAGCTGTTGATGATAGTGGAAATGTGGAAGTTCCAAAACCTGGAGTTGGATTTATTGTAAAGTTTGTTTGTCCATGTAGTATTTTTAACGATTCTCAAAGTCCTCAGGTTAATGTTGGTGCTGGTGGAAGCCCTTTGGAAGTAGGAATGAAAGTTAGAACTAAAGTTGATGGATATATAACTGGTATAAGATTTTACAAAGACAGCAAAAATACCGGAACTCATGTTGGCTCGGTCTGGAGTTCTACTGGAAGCTTACTTGGTCAGGCTACTTTTACAAATGAGACTGCATTTGGTTGGCAGAAAGCTAATCTTGCAGCCGCTGTGCCTATTAAGGCGAATACAACTTATGTTGTTTCTTATTTTTCGCCGAGCGGAGCATACTCAACAACAGATGGATTCTTTCTAAGCGATAAAATATCAGGTGGTTTAACTGCTTTAGCAAACAATGTTGATGGTGGAAATGGAGTATATAAATATGGAAGTTCGGGGTTCCCTATAAATTCTAATCAAGCTACAAATTACTGGGTTGATGCAGAATTTGTAGAGAAGTGTAATTGCACAACTATCTGGAATAGTACTGATAAACCTGCAAATGTTAATGTGGATGGTGGAGCATCTCTTGAAGTTGGGGTTAAATTTAGATCAAGTAGCAATGGATTTATCAGAGGGATAAGATTTTATAAAGGAGATAAGAATACTGGGACACATACTGCGAGTCTCTGGAATAGTACAGGAACAAAGCTTGGTTCTATAAATTTTGCTAATGAGACTGCTTTAGGTTGGCAGGAGGCAATCTTTCCTAATCCAATTGCTATAACTGCAAACATAACGTATGTTGCTTCATATCACACAAATAAGTATTTTTCTTCAACTGATGGTTTTTTTGCTAATGCAAAAACAAATGGGGTTCTTACTGCTTTAAGCAATAATACAGGGGGTGGAAATGGGGTTTATGCATATGGTAACGGTAGTATTTTTCCCTCAAGTCCTAATCAGGCTACTAATTACTGGGTAGATGTGCTTTTTTCTAAGAATTAAATTTGGGTCTTGATATAAAAGACCTTTGGGGATTAATTTTAATTGAGCAGAGTTAAAGAAGAACCTTTCTCATAAACATCTATATTGTCCCCACCAGCTTGAGACATTTTAGTTTTATACTGATTATATTCTAAGACTGAATTAAATTCATAATTATTTCCATCTGGGTAATAAGTATAGTGATAAGTTGCTCCATTAGACGGATCTATTGGTAGAGTGGGGACAGTTATAGTACTTTGGCCCGCGAAACTAACTTTGACCCAGCCTGTATTTAAAAATGTGCCTATAAGGTACCCTCTATTGCTAGCATTTCAAAAAATGTCATTATCCGAACTGATAGTTTGCTAAATGTAAAAAATAGGGGACTTTAAGCAGAGCCCACCGAAGACTTGATTTTTAATCCTTTCATATTGTAATATTTAAATTATAAACGATTAAAATGTCCTTAAAACAAGTATCAATTATTGTTGATAACTCAGAAATACGAGTCATCAAACACCGAAACCAAGATTACATTTGTTTGACTGATATGGTTAAAAATTATGGGGGTGATGTTGCTATCTATAGCTGGATGCGGAATAGAAACACGCTTGAATTTTTGGGGGTATGGGAACTTATCAACAATTTAGATTTTAAAGGTGGCGGATTCGAGACCTTTAAAAAACATGTAGGACTCAATAGTTTTCACTTAACCCCAAAAAAGTGGATAGATAATACAAATGCGATTGGCATTATCTCGAAGGCAGGTAGATATGGCGGTGGCACCTATGCGCACAAAGACATTGCATTTGAATTTGGTAGTTGGTTGAGTGCTGAATTTAAGCTCTATTTAATTAAGGAATTTCAGCGTCTAAAAGAAATGGAAAGTCAGCAAGAGCATTGGGACTATCGTCGTTTTTTAACAAAGGTCAATTGGCGTATTCAAACAAGTTCGGTTCGTCAAATTCTAATACCCTCATCAAATTTACCAGTTAATAAACAGGGGATTGTGTATGCGGTGGAAGCAGATATTATCAATTTAGCTATTTTTAATACAACTGCAGACGATTGGAAAAAAAATAATCCAGAACTTGCTAAATCGGGAAATATCAGAGACTATGCAAGTATTGAGCAGCTAACTGTGCTTGCTAATTTAGAAAGTATAGATGCAATGCTTATAACTCAAGGTTTAAATAAAGAAGAGAGATTTAATCAATTACGTGTAGAGGCAATTCGGCAACTTACTGCATTATTAGAAAGTAAAACTTCACTACTTCCCTCCGGTTAGTAGTATTTTGGTTCCATATAAGTAAATTCATTTTTAATTACTCGCTTTCGTTTTAGTTAGTATTTACACAATTCAATTTTTCTGGTAACTTAGGGAAACTTCACTGAAAGGGGGTGTTATTCAAACTAATATATGAATAAAACAATTATACCCACAGTTATAGTCGCGTTAATCGTTTTTGCGGCAATCGGATTTTATGTTTCTCAGCAAAATAATGCAGCTCCTGCAATGCAGGAAACTTCAACCCAATCAACAGCTCCTGCAGCTTCGTCAGCAATGACAGAAGGCACCTATAAAGATGGCACATATTCCGTAACAGGAAATTATGTTAGCCCGGGAGGACCAAGAACTCTCGAAGTGTCAGTTACTTTAGAAAATGGAGTTATTACAGAAACAGAAACAGAAGTAACAGCAACAGATGCAACTAGCAAAAGATTCCAGGAAGAATTTGTAGAAGGTTATAAAGCAACGGTTGTTGGTAAAAACATTGATGAAGTAACTTTGACAAAAGTCGCAGGTTCATCTCTTTCACCAAAAGGATTTAACGACGCTCTGACTCGAATTAGAGCAGAGGCAAAATCCTAATGGATAACGGGTTCCGGTTTGAATTTGACGCAATCGGAACTCATTGGATGATAGATATTTTGGATTCTGAAGTTAAGGATCAAGCCGGTCTACGAAAAAAAGTCGAAGAGGAGATTGAAAACTTTTCTAAAATTTTTTCACGGTTTGATCCGGAATCTGAAATTTACTATGCTTCAAAAAATCCGAGTGAAATTACTCTCCCTCAAAAATATTTAAAACTTCTTAAGGTATATAAAAGATTGTATGACTTAACAGATGGATTATTCACTCCTCTAGTGGGCAATCTATTAATTGACGCAGGTTACGATGAAAATTATTCGCTAAAGCCTAAAAAAATAAATCAAGTTTTAGAGTGGGAAGAAGTAATTAATTTAAAAGATAACGTTTTGGAAATTAAAAAAAAATGGATGTTAGATTTTGGTGCAGGAGGAAAAGGATTCATTGTCGATATAATTGGTGATCTTTTGAACAATCAGCAAATAAAATCATATTGCATTGATGCTTCGGGAGACATTTTATATAAAACAGAAAAAGGAGCTGAGATTAAAGTTGGTTTAGAGAATCCTTCGAATACTAAACAGGTTTTAGGAATTGCTAATTTAAAAAACGGAAGTATTTGTGCATCATGTGGAAATAGGAGAAAGTGGGATAAATATCATCACATTTTTAACCCTAAATCTTTAAAATCTGTTGATGAAGTTTTAGCTGTTTGGGCGATTGCAGATGAAGCTCTGATTTCGGATTGTCTCGCGACCTGTTTATTTTTTAAAGACCCGAAAGTATTTCAGGAAGATTTTAGTTTTGAATACTTAATATTGTATCCGGATTTTACGATTAAAAAGTCCGGGAATTTCCCGGGGGAACTATACACGACCGAGTGAACTTGCCTCGGGTTTTATACTATAATTAGATAATGTACTTACTCCAAAAAATTGACAACTTATTAAACTCAATCACGATGTATAGACTGGTTCTGTATGTCTTAACTATTCTTGCGATAATCTCAATAATTTTTGGATTTATCGAATGGCTGCCTTTTAGCGGAATCCTGTTTATTTATACACTTGTTGTTATTTTAATATCGGTTTTTGTGAGCAATATGTTGTTTGCAAAAATAATCCGGGCAGATACGAATACGGAATCCGTTTGGATAACCGGATTAATTTTATTTCTGACACTGGCACCGATCAAGGACGGCACCGATTTAATTGTAACGGTCGTAATTGCAACTGTTGCAATGGCTTCAAAATATTTCTTAACTTATGATAAAAAACATATTTTTAATCCGGCAGCGATTGGTATGTTTTTAGCAGGGCTTTTTGGATTTGGTAATTCTATTTGGTGGGTTGGAAGTACAGTCCTGATGCCGTTTGTTTTAGTTATGGGTGTTTTGATCATTCGTAAAATCAGAAGGTTTCAGCTTTTTTTCATTTTCGCAATTTTTGCAATTGCTACCTCAAGTTTTTTTAATTACTTCAATGATATAAATCCGATTGAGAATCTTAGAATGGTGATCTTTTCTTGGCCGTTGATATTCTTCGGAACAATAATGTTAACTGAGCCGTTTACAACCCCGTTTAATAAAACAAATCGAACAATTTATGGCGCAATTGTTGGAATATTATTTGGGTCTCAATTCTCTATCGGTCCTTTATACGCATCACCGGAATTTGCTTTAGTAGCCGGAAATATTTTTACATTTATAGTTAATCCAAAAGGAAAATTGATTTTAAAACTTAAACAAAAAAATCAACTTGCACCAGCAATTTTTGAATTTGTTTTTTCCCCCGATGAGCGAGACTCTTCTTCGAATAGAAAAATAAATTATATTGCCGGACAATATATGGAA